>CAZPZP010000157.1:0-7574 GCA_964591025.1 uncultured Chthonomonadaceae bacterium | reverse complement strand
TTTTTGAGTCGGGTACGTTCTTGTACCCGACTTACGCAAGAGGTCTAATGGGAAATTTGTATTTGCCTCTGCTGCAAATTTCCAATACTTATGCGTTTGGGCGTTTGTCACAAAACCCGAACGAGAAGCCGGAAACGATACTCGCGGATTTTGCCGGTCATATTGCACATAAAGCGGATAAGGCGAAATTGGCGGATATTTTGATTTGGCTGGAGAATCACTCATATTGGCAGGAGCAGATGCCCGCCGACGGCAAACTCCCGAACCTGCCGAATACGCTCACGCACGCCCAAGCCGTTGAGATTGCCCGAACTATACGCCCGAACCCGAAGCCGAAACTGCCTTTCCCGATTGCGCCGGAAATGTGGCTGACCGACCTGCGCCGTTCGCTCGATAAGATGGATTGGGCATAACAAATAGCGCAATAAATTTGTGATTGGGGCGTTAAGTGATTCAAACACACAGCAAAATGAAAGTTCCTGCGAAGCCGCCGCCATACAGAGACGGCGGAATAGACCAGTTGCGTCCTTCAGCGGGCGAAAGCACCTGCTGCGGGTACAAAAACGTACCCGCCTGAAAAACAGTCGTCCTACGGACGGAAATTCGCGTTTGAGAGGTAATCGCTTTCCATAGAGACTCTAACACTGTGGTTTGCGTCTGCAACTTATGTCATGTGAAGGCGATAACGGTGTGGTGTGCGTCCGCAGGACGCCTGTTTTTTAGCAGGGTACGTTTTTGTACCCTGCCATGAGAGACAGCGAAATAAATTTCTCGTGCAGGTCTCGTTCCGCCGTGCCGTGCTTCGCACTCAAATTCCAATGCACGGGAACGTCTATTGCATTACCCAACGACCCAATAAAAAGGACTCAACTGATGCCTACTCCGCGCTCTCAATATACAATCATCACTTCGCTGTTGATTTTGGCGGCGACGCTGCCCTTCGGATGTTCGATGGACAAGCCCGGTATAAACACCACTACCCCAACCAATACGGGAAACTCTGCGACTCCGGCAACCAAAGGCAAATACAAAATCGCCGGAATCGGCTTCCAAAACGATCAGTTCTTCAAGATCATTGAACTCGGTATGAAAGCCGCCGCGACCAAGCAGGGCGTTGAACTCGCACTCGGCAACAGTGCCGGTGCGCTCGACAAAGAAATCTCCCTGCTCGATACCTACGCCGCACAGAAAATGGACGCCATCGTGATCGCGCCCTATAATATGAAATCCTCCATTGCCGGACTGCAAAAGGCGCATGACGCGGGAATCAAAATCGTCACCTATGACAGCTCCATCGAAGCCGATTTCCCGGTCAGCAATATCAAAAGCGATCAAGATAACCTCGGCGCAACCACGGGCGGCGAAGCGGTGAAGTATATTCATGAGAAAATGGGCGATAAGGCGAAAGTCGCCATTATCAGTTACATCTCGCTGTTGCCCGAACCCGCCGGTCAGCGCACCAAAGGCTTCGAGGACACAGTGAAGAGACTGCCCGGTGTCGAAATTGTCGCCAAACAAGATGCGTGGATGGCGGAAAAGGCAGTCGGAGTCGTCGAAAGCATTCTCACGGCGCACCCCGATGTCAACGTAATTTGGGCTGCCAACGAAGGCGGAACCGTCGGAGCCGTGACAGCGGTTCGCAACGCGGGCAAAGCGGGCAAAGTCGTGGTATTCGGAACCGACATCAGCGATCAGATCGCCGGATTTCTGCTTGCCGACGACAATATCCTGCAAGCCGTCACCGGGCAAAAGCCGTTCGAGATAGGCACGCGAGCGATAGAGACCGCCATCAAATCGCTGAAAGGCGAATCTATCGAAAAGAAAGTGCTGCTGCCCGGAATGCTGTTCGCTCGCCGTCAACCCGATGAAGTCAAGAAATATCAGGAGTATCTGCGTGGACTGGCAAAATGAGAACGGAGAAGCCGTTATCGCCGCTTAATAATCTCCTTGCGCGGGTTCGCATGGAGTATATTCTCGTTGTGCTATGTCTCGTGCTGGCACTTAAAACGCCTTACTTTTTGACGACGGACAATCTGCTCAATGTCCTGCGCTCGATCTCCATGCAGGGCATCATCGCGTTTGGAATGACGCTGGTGATCATTGTCGGCGAAATCGATCTCAGTGTCGGGGCAAGCGTCTCGTTCATGGGCTGTCTCATCGCGTGGCTGACGCAGAAGGGCTTGCCGATACCTGTCGGTATTCCGCTCACCGTCGCGCTCGGCTACTTGCAGGGCGCGTTTATCGGGCTGATGCGGACGCGCTATCTGGTTCCGTCGTTCATCACGACGCTGGCACTGCTCACCGGACTCAAAGGCGCGGCTCTCGAACTGACAGGCGGATTTTCGATTACGTCGTTTCCGTATTGGTTCGCGTTTCTCGGCAGCGGCTATGTGGCGGGCATTCCGTTTCCGGCAATAGTTCTACTGGTGACGTTCGTCTGCTTTCATCTTCTGATGAAGTATTCCGCGTTCGGGCGGGCGGTCTATGCTGTGGGCGGCAACCCTGAAGCGGCGCGTCTCAGCGGGATCAATGTTGCCCGCGTTAAAACGCAGACGCTGGCACTCACCGGAGCGTTGGCGGCACTGAGCGGCATCATGCTCGCCTCACGAATCAACTCCGGCACGCCCGACGCGGCGCAAGGTTGGGAATTGGATGTGATCGCGGCGGTCATCATCGGCGGAACCAGTTTGTCTGGCGGCGCAGGAACAATTTGGGGGACGCTCGTCGGCATCTTGTTCACGGGAATTCTCACCAACGGAATGACACTGCTCGACGTGCCGAGTTACCGCCAATTCGTCATTCGCGGCTTGCTGATTTTTGTCGCCGTCCTGCTCAATCGCGCCCGGAAGTGAAAGAGGAAAACAATGCAAATTCTGATCCACGAAAACACACGAAAAACACACGAAAACAAGGCACGAAACCAAAAAGATATCGCGTCCGAAGGACGCTTGGCGGAACGCCATTTCAGGCGCGGGTTTTCAACCCGCGACACTAACGCCTCGATCCGCAATATCATCACGGCACTGCTTTTGATTCTCAGCACGATATTCTCTTTGCAAATCGCTGAAGCACAAAACCCAAAGGACAAGCGTATGGTCGGTCTCTATATTCACCAGCATTGGGGCTATAACCGCCCGTATGCCGCTCGAACTTGGACGCTCGACGATTGGCGCGGGTGGGCGGACGGGCTGAAAAAGATCGGCTATAACACGGTCATGGTTTGGGCAATGCTGGAGACGATTCCCGAACCTATGACGCCGAGTGATCGTGCCTATCTGACAAAATTGGGCAAAGTGATCGAGATGCTGCACCGCGATTTCGGAATGCGTGCCTACATCGTGATCTGCCCCAATATCCGCGCCAACAACGCCGAAGCCGCCAAAGCGACCTTTGAGAAACGGCACTACTATTACTCCGATACGCATATCAATCCGGGCGATCCGGCGGCACTGGACAGCCTCGTAAAGTGGCGCGAACAAATGCTCCAATATGTGAAGGAAGTTGACGGCATTGCGATCATTGACAGCGATCCGGGTCACTATCCCGGCTCGACCAATGCGGAATTCGTGAATCTTCTCGCCGAACACCGAACGATGCTGAATCGTGTGCGTCCCAACATCGAATTAGTCTATTGGATGCACGCGGGCTGGCGCGGTTGGAGCCGATTTTATGAGACGGGCAAACTCAAACTCGGCACGCCCGAAGAGCTATTGGATACCCTCACCCAACTCAAGGCGGTCAACCCGGAACCGTGGGGCGTCGCAAACGGCTTGCAATATGCGGAAAAACTTGGCATTGCGGACAAGGTGATCAGTTTTAATTATGGGTATATCGAAGCCGAGCCGTCGTTTCCGATGACCAATTTCGGCAGTCCGACTGTTTATGAAGGCGGCAAGGCTCCTACCGCTCGCGGCGTCATGGGCAACGCGCAAACGCACTGCGTTCAGTTGCCGAATATCTTCGCGTTTGCACGGGGCGCGACGGGTCAGCCGCTAACAGAAGCCGATTTTCTCCAATTCGCCGAAGACTTGATCCCGAACAACGGCGCGTTGATTGTGTCGGGTTGGAAAACACTTGCCGGAACCGATCCGAAAGAGATGGAACGGCTTGCGGCGGAACTGGAAGCGGCTGCGCGTGAAAATCCGATTGGCGGGCGATTAAAAGGACTGCTGTTCGGCAATCCTAAACGGTTTTTAGGCGATTTGGTCAAGATGCTGCGACTGCGTGCGGCGGTGAACGAGTTTGCTTCGGCAGTGGACGCCAATCAAAACGTCAAGCCCGCGTTTCGGAAATTGGTGACCTCCGCCGAAAAGTGGCAAAAACAGCACGGCTACGAGAATAACTGGTACGACCCGAAACTGCACACTGCCCTGCGAAAACTCAACTCTGCTTCCATCAACGCCGTTCTCAATATCACCTATGAGGCGAACGAGCCGTTTGCCGCAGGAATCACGACGCCGAGCGATCAGGTCAAAGCCAACTTCCGCACCATCGAAACCTATACGCCTGTTCTGCTTTCCGCTATGAAACAAACCCTGCGGGCGATGAAATAGAGGGAAAAGACAGACCACACTTTCGCTGTGCAAAGGAGCCACGCGATGCTGATGAAGTCCCGTCTCCCATTTTTCTGTTTGATTGCCGCCGTTTTTCTCACCGGATGCGGCAAGGAGATGCCTGAAACCGCTCCCATCACCAGCACCAACCCGCCGACGCAAAAAACCGCGACAACTTCTGCTGCACCGAAAACAGCGGGCAATGCCGCCCCGCCGCCCCCTGCCGCCCCCCTCGGCGATCTCAAAACGATTCGTAAAAAGTGATCTTGCGGGAACAAATCGGCATCGTTACCAGTCAAACATACGTTCACACCACTGTTTAGGAACTGTAAAAGTATAACTTCCCGGCTTCATAGGTCAAGACAAGACAGGATTCGGGAAGTTATACTTTTACAGTTCCTTAGAGAATTAAAGATTGTTCTCCGTTTTCCCTGTCCTCCACTGTTGCACGACAGGAGTTCCAGACGACTTTCTGATAACTGCCGAGGAGCCGCTATGAGTTACCCAATCCCGACTTTGGGCAAAATCGCTTTTGTTGCCAATTACACACCGCGCAAATGCGGATTAGCCACATTTACACATGATATTCGCTGTGGCGTCGCCGATCAATATCTCGACGTTGATAACTTCGTTGCCGCGATAAACGACGGTAAAGAGAAGTACGATTATCCCAACGAAGTGCGTTATGAGATCGCCGAACAGGACAAAGGGGCGTATCGGCGCATGGCGGACTATCTGCACGCCACCGGAACCGAACTCGCCTGTATTCAGCACGAATTCGGCATTTTTGGCGGCGGCAGTGGGAGCCACATTCTCGAATTTGCCCGCGCCCTGCGTATTCCTCTCGTGACGACTCTCCACACCATTTTGCGCGAACCGAACGCCGAACAGCGTGCCGTGATGGACGAGTTGACGGCAATTTCGTCGCGCTTGATTGTCATGTCCGAAAAAGGACGCGAGTTTCTAACCGAGATTTACGGCGTGCCGGACGAAAAGATTGACGTTATCGCGCACGGCATTCCCGATATGCCGTTCGTGGAAACCGATTTCTATAAGGCGAAATACGACGCGGTGGGTCGCCCCGTTCTGCTGACCTTCGGGTTACTTTCGCCGAATAAAGGCATCGAAAACGCGATTCGGGCGTTGCCGGAAATCGTCAAAGAGTTTCCCAATGTACTGTACTTCGTCTTGGGCGCGACCCATCCCAACTTGATGCGCGAATCGGGCGAGGCATACCGCGAAAGTTTGCTCGCCCTTGCCGAAGAGTTGGGAGTCGCCGCCAATATCCGATTCTACAATCAATTTGTGTCGCTCGATGACCTAACGGAATTCCTCAGTGTCGCCGATATTTACTTAACGCCTTATCTCAACGCGAAGCAGATTACGTCCGGCACATTGGCGTATGCGTTCGGTTGCGGCAAAGCGGTGATTTCGACGCCCTATTGGCACGCCGAAGAACTGCTTGCCGACGACAGAGGAATTTTGGTTCCCTTCGGAGATGCGTCCGCCATCGCCAACGGCGTGAAATCGCTTTTAGGCGACCCATGCCGACTGCAAACGATGCGCGAGAAGGCTTATGAATTGGGTCGAAGCATGATATGGGGCGAAGTGTCTCAGCAATACATGACCACGTTCCAAAATGCGGCGAAAGACTATCGAATACAGACGCCGCGCTTCGCCATTCCGTCCGAACTGCCGAGCCGACTGCCCGCGCTGAATTTCAACCATTTGCGCGTGATGACCGACTCGACAGGAATCTTTCAGCACGGAACTTTTGGGCTGCCGAACTATGCCGAAGGCTATACCACCGATGACAACGCCCGCGCCCTGATGCTTGCGATTATGCTCGAAAAGCACCCGTCGGCTCCGCGAGAATTGGCACAGTGGACTGCCTCGTATTCGGCTCTGCTCAATTATGCGTTCAATCGCCCGACAGAACGGTTCCGCAATTTCTTGGGCTATGATCGCACATGGCTGGAAGAGGTCGGTTCCGAAGACAGTCATGGGCGGGCGTTGTGGGCAATCGGCATGACCGCCGGGCGCACGAGCAAAGCCGAACTGCGGTCATGGGCAATCGCGCTCTTTATGGATGCACTGTGGGCGACGCCGCATTTCTCTTCGCCGCGTGCTTGGGCATTTACCTTACTCGGCATCAGCGAATTTGCGCGTGTCCTGCCCGAAGCGCGTCATGTCAACGCGGTACGCGATACGCTCGTGTCGAAACTGCTGTCCCTTCACGAAATCTGTGCGGGCGATAACTGGTGCTGGTTCGAGGATGTTCTCGCTTATGATAATGCCGCTCTGCCGCACGCGCTTTTGGCAACGGCACGGACAACTCAGGACAGCACCCTGCAAGCCGTCGGATTAGACGCTTTACACTGGCTGATACGCGAGCAAACGACGGCGCAGGGCTATTTCCGCCCGATTGGAAGCGATGGCTTCCATCGTCGCGGAGGGGAGAAAGCGATTTTCGATCAGCAACCGCTGGAAGCGGGCAGTACAGTTTTGGCGTGTGCTGAGGCGTGGCGGCAAACCAAGCATTCCAAGTGGCTTGTCTCGGCGGCGCGTGCATTCGATTGGTTCTTGGGCTATAACGATCTGGGAATGGAGTTGATTCATCCGGTCTCCGGCGGGTGTCGCGATGGACTTCATTCCGCCCGATTCAACCAGAACTATGGAGCCGAATCGCTCCTTATCTATCTAATCTCCCGTATCGAGCGGGAAACGATGGAACCGCGTGCGGTGCGCGAAAATCAAGCCGTGACACGCAAGGTAATTCCCGCGACGCCCATCGTTACGCGAGCCCTTTAGTGCCGTCCCACAGGGGTTCGTGTGTTGTGTCTTTGGCGTCCGCAGGACGCACGGCGCGAACGCGCCCCCAGCGGAGGAATGAATTCCGCCGATCCAAATCTCGTTGTTGTGATGAGATCGGGGGGTGAAAATACCCCGTTGTCGGGTACTGAAAGTACCCCGTTGTCGGGTACTGAAAGTACCCGCCTGTATGTCCTGCGGACAACCGTC
>CAZPZP010000156.1:2687-7575 GCA_964591025.1 uncultured Chthonomonadaceae bacterium | reverse complement strand
GGGGATACACTGGGCGGCGGTGGGAGTGGCGACACTGAAAATGTTGCGTTCACGGTCGCTGTAGTGTCCGGGCATTTGCCGCCCGCCGCTGCTGCTGTCTTTTTTTGCGAGATAGGCGAGTGCCAGTTCGTAGTTGGTGACGCCACGCGCCAAAATCAAGGCGCGGTCACGATAATAGGGGAAAAGATAATCGTCGGGGCGCATGGCATAAACGATTGCTGCCAGTGCTTCGTGTCCCATGCCGGACACTTGAAACCAGCCTTTGCCCTGACGAAGTAAAATGCCTTCGCGTCGGTCACCTTCGCGGGAAAGTGCCATCAAACTCAATAACGCACGCAGGGATAGCGCAGTGCGCGGTTCCGCTACGGTCAACTCCATAGCCTGCTCCTGTCATTAGATGGGACGGGGACGGTGGGTATTTGTCCTGCCCTCGGCGTGTCGCTCTGTTGGAGCGTTTGCGCCTCACTTTATTATACGCACAAACCGCACAAAAAGCAAAATTTGTGCCATACGTGGCAAAAATCCTTCTATGCTTTCAGGGAGAGGAGTGACATACTCCCCTGCGTAAACGCAAGGGGCTTCTTGCCTTGGTTTTATAAGTCACAAATTTTCGCGCCCTGTGTTCCTACGGGGTTGTGCCTCTCCTACGGCACAGACTTGCCTAATGCGGCATTTCGTGTTATAGTGAAAAGACCGCCGAGGAGAGTCACGCCATGAGATAGAGATCGGCGCACAGCAATTGGATCGCGGCGAGGCTGTTACCTATCGCTCCGGCAAAGCGATGGCAGAGCAAGTTAAGGCGGCAGGTCGGCAGAGACTGCAAGGCAGCGAGGTAAAAGGCAACAGAACAGAGAAAAGCATGATATAATTTGTTTTGAGTGCAACCGAAGAAGGCTGTAGAACAAACCTAAAGTTTTCTTTCAGCAGCAAGGAGACAACGCGGTGCCAGATTTGAAAAGCCGAATCACCATCAACCCTAAACAGTGCGGCGGACGTCCATGTATTCGCGGAATGCGGATTCGCGTGGTGGATGTACTTGACCTATTTGCGGCAGGATTGGATGCAGGACAGATTTTGGAAGAGATGCCGGACTTGGAGAAGGAGGACTTACAAGCTGCCCTCCAATATGCAGCACGCAAACTCAATCATCCAGTGTTGGCGGCATGACGATCTGGATTGATGCTCAAATCTCTCCTGCTATCGCGCCATGGATCAGACAGAACTATTCTGTAGATGCAGTGGCGTTGCGGGAGATTGGCTTGCGAGATGCCGAAGATGAGGATATTTTCCACGCGGCAAAAAGTGCCAACGCCGTTGTGATGACAAAAGACTCCGATTTTTTACTTCTCCTCGATAGGTTTGGTACGCCCCCTCAAATCCTCTGGGTCACTTGTGATAATACCTCTAACACTCGCCTCAAAGAAATACTGTCGCAAACCCTATCAAATGCCATTGCTCTCGTTTCTGCGGGTGAGCAACTTGTGGAAATCAAAGAGTCCTGAGTGGAATCCTATCATGTGTAAAGCGAGGCATAGCAGTTGGCATCTTGTGTTTCTACGGGGTTGTTGGCTCTCTTACGGCACAGACTTGCCTAATGCGGCATTTCGTGTTATAGTGAAAAGACCGCCGAGGAGAGTCACGTCATGAAGAGGAAAACGGGCAAGATTTGGGGAGCCGTTCTGTTGTCCGTTGTGGCGACAGGGGCGAACGCCCAATATCGTGCCGATTTTTTTGATATATCCCGTAAGCCCACCGTCACGTTCAATGCAAAATCGCTGACGTGGACGCTTCGCAACCAAGCCATCGAGCGAATTGTCCGCTTTGATCCCAAAGTCGGATCGCTGACGACAACTGTTATCCGCAGTCTCAAGCACAAGCAGGAGATTCGCCCCGCCCCCAATTCCGAAGGCGCGATCTCATTTGTCGCCCCGCTGTTGGAGCCGCCGACTCCCCTGCGCGGCTTGCAGATGACAACGACGGAACCGCCCAAAGAGTGGCTCACTCCCAATTTCGACGATACGAGTTGGAAGGCACCGCTTCCGATCACGACTGCCCCGCTCAATCCCAATGCTAAGGCGACGGCGTGGATACGCTGCGTTCTGCCGATGGATCGCCTCAAGCCGGATCGCGCCTATGCCATTCTGTTTGACCGCGCTTTTCCCCTCTTCAGCAGTGCCGAAATTTACCTCGATGGCGAACTTGTCCAAACCCTCAAACGGGAAGACCGCGCTTGGGGACGCACTATTCAGATTGACGCGACCGCAAAAACCCGCGTTGTCGGGATCAAACTCACGGCTCCCAAAGAGACCCTGACGCTCAACGGAACCGTCGCCCTTGCCGAAGAGGGAACCGCTCCGCCGCCGCTCGATCTCGCCAGCGACTGGCAGTATCAGTATCAGGCGAACAACATCAACCCCGATGGCAGTATGATGCTGACCATCGGACTCAGCGGCGTCAAGAAATACGAAGGGTTCGATCTCGCTGTAAATTATGAGATTTATCCCGGCGAGGAGCCGTTTGTCGCCAAATGGTTCGCCTTTACCAGTCATCGCCCGACCCGTTTCCTCATCGAAGAAGCGACTTACGATCAGTTCCCGACTTACAGGGAACAGAACGATTCATTGCCCAATGACCCAATCGCCCAACGCCCCAATTCCTACTCGTTTTCGGCGTTTAATGCGGTTACCATCGAAACCAACCCGACGTTAAATCAGGGGTTTCTGGCGGCGACGCTTTCTCCGCTCGGCGCGACAGAACGGAGTGAGGACGGCAGAACTCTTGCAGCGGAAATCCGCCCCTATTTTGCTATCAAGCCCGATGTGCCGATCACGTTTCCCAAATCGCTGGTCGGTCTGTTTCAGGGGGGCGTCGCGTCCGGCATTTTTCTGCATCAGCAGTATGTCGCCGCCTATCAAACCCGCATGACGCCCAACAGTTTCCCGATTGCCTACAATACGACTTACCCGTATGGCATACAGATCAGCGCGGCAACTTGCAGCAAAATCATTCCATTGGCTTCAGAGATCGGCGCGAGGCTGTTTGTTGTTGGCGATGGCTGGCAGATCAACGCCATGCCCAACAGCGGAACCAAAGGCGATTGGATCACGGATCGCGCTCCCGCCAAATTTCCAAGCGGCTTGATGCCGATTTCGCTTGAGGCGCGTATGCACCGAATGCGCTTCGGATTATGGAGCGATCCGGTCAGTGTGGACGACGGCTCGAAAGCGCAGATCGATCACCCCGAATGGCGTCTGAAAACCATCGAAGGCGTCAATATAAAGCAGATGTGCTTTACGAGCGGCTGGGAAGATTTGTTCAGTTCCTCGATGCAGCTGCTCTGCCGCGAACTCACCGCCACCTATCTCGAATTGGATCGCGATATGCTCTACGATGGCTGTGTCGATCCGACGCACCTTCACCCCGTCGCGCACAGTCTGCCGCAACAGTTGGCACACCGCGAGATATTTCACGACAAAATGCGAAAGGTCACGCCAGAATTTTTGGTCAGCGGTACGGACGAACTGCGCCGCGCCTACAGTCTGCCCGCGCCGACGCCGGAGCAAAACACTCCCGCGTTCTGGTTCAATCTTGCGGATCAGTCGCGCCGTCGTCTGCAATCGCTCCTGCTCACGCGCCCGCCCTTCACGGTGATCGGCACGGTTCCAGTACATTTGCCAACAGAGAAGGAAAACCTGCCCGCTTTGGAGTATTACTATGCCAGTGTCGCCGGAATGACCGGCAACCTCGAATTGCAGGGCGATTTGGAGAAAATTACGGCGGGCGAACGCGACTTGGCGAAACGGTGGACGGCATGGACGGAAGAGAATCGCGAATGGCTGGCGTTCGTGCAACCGCTCGCTTTGGTCGGTATGGAAGCGTCCGTTGCCGAGGGAAGTATGCACCTGCGAAATGCGTACAAAGGCAAACACGGCTTTTTGTGTCTCTATAATCCCAGTGACGCGCCGATCACAGTCGAACCCGGCTTTCGTCCCGCCGATTACAATCTCAAAATGAATCCTGCCGCGCTGACGATGAGCAGGGTCAGAGACAATGCAACAGTCGGTTTCGCAGTGCGTAACGGCATCGTCCAAGTCAAGCCGCTCGAATTGCCGCCGCACAGTTGGGAAATTATCGAAGTTCGCACGAAATAGGTCGGTGGGTAATTAGGCGATTGGGTCATTGGGCAATGCGTTTTCCCTCTTCTGTCTAAAGACAAAGGATTCTGTATTTCCCAATGACCCAACAACCTAATTACTCACCGACCCAACAACCCAGATTGGCAAGGAGTCCCAGAGATGAAGTTGGTCATTACCGTTGTGCATGATCGCGACAAGAACAAAATCACCGAAGCGTTGCTCCGAAACGGCTTCAAATTTACCAAAATCGGCAGTACTGGCGGTTTTCTGCGTGAAGGCAATGTTACGCTGCTCATTGGTGTCGAAGCCAATGAAGTCGAACGCTTAGTACAGACGATTGGCGACAGTTGCAAAACCCGCGAACAGTTCGTCAATGTCCTGCCGCCCGACGCCGCTCCAGTGGGAACCTTCATGCCGAGTCCCGTCAAGGTTGTGGTCGGCGGCGCGGTTTGCTTTGTAATGGATGTCGAGCGTTTCGAGCGTTTCTAAGGACAAAACCACAGATTGTCAGGGCAGAGAGAAATTGGGTTGATTTGTCTGTTTTCTCTGCCCCGCCCGTGTAGTCCTATTCCCGTTTTATGCTCCAAAGCCCGATTTTGAGATTGTAGAAAAAATTCCCGAAAAGATCTGCAATTTCCGGGAACAATCTCTGTATACGGTGCGTCTACAGAGGTGTTACCGCAACGGTGGGACAAAAAACTTAATATCACAACAAAATATCGGCACAACTTAAAAAAGACGGAATAGTGGCT
>CAZPZP010000156.1:0-2587 GCA_964591025.1 uncultured Chthonomonadaceae bacterium | reverse complement strand
AACTTAATATCACAACAAAATATCGGCACAACTTAAAAAAGACGGAATAGTGGCTAAGTTTGTCACTACTTCCTAAAAAGACCCTGATAGCGTCTTTGCATCGCATCCCAAAATCCTTTGGGTGCGCCATAGCAAAGTCGCTTTTTTGTTTTTGGGTTAACAACTGAATAGAGTGGAGTTGGCTGAGTCAGTCACTCCCGGCAGGCCTTGAACGTCTGCGGGCTTTACCGCCCACAAAGCAAACGCCAAATGCGCGGCAGAATTTTTTCGCCGCAACAAGACCTTACCGGAGAATACGACAATGACAGTAGCAACACTCAACACCAACAATACCAATTCGTTCCGCCCATCTATGCAAACCCCGGAACATATCACCGAAATCGCCCTTTTGGAGCGATGCAAGTCCGGCAGTAAAGCCGCATGGGACAGCCTTTTCCGCAAGTACGAAAAATCGGTCTACAAGTTTGCTTATTCACTTTGCCGGAACCATGACGAGGCGGGTGACATCGCAGGGCAGGTCTTTATGCGACTCTACACCAACCTGCACACGTTCCGTAATGAGGCGTCATTTACATCATGGCTCTTCCGCATCGTTCGCAATACTTATCTTGATCTTTGTGTTCGTCCTGCCCACCGCAGCCATCTGAGCCTCGACGCCGGAATGAACGACGACGAGCCGAACGCAACTCGCGACATTATGGACGACGCGCCTTTGCCGGAAACAATCTGCATGGAAAACGAAACCGCGCAGGTTCTTTCCAAAGCCATTCAGCATCTGCCCGCATACCAACGCCAAGTCTTGAAAATGTATCATGCGGACGGCAAATCTTATGAGGAAATCGCGGCAGAAACAGGGCTTTCCATTGGAACCGTTAAGTCACGATTGAACCGCGCACGCACAATGCTCCGCGAACGATTGGCTCCTTATCAGGACACACTTGTGATGGCACACTAATCGCCCACACGCTTTCTAAATCGCCTCTGGTTTTCACGCTGAAATCAGAGGCGATTTTTTTGTCGCACATTCCTCTTTTGATAACGTCATAGATAAAGAGCAGGACGCGATACTGTTTCTTGCGTCGGTTCCGGCACGGCACGATGAGAGTAAGGTATACTGTGCCGACAAGGAACCGTCTGCGCTACGCCGAATAACGACTCGGTACGTCGCACTTTTTCGCATTTATTGCGCCCGACGAACCTTGCTGTAAGAATAGAAATGTTCTGTTTTCTCTCTTGATGGAAAGGAGGTGCGACCAAGCATGAGGTTTTTTTCGTTTCGGACATTGTTCGCCCTCGTGGTCAGTTTGATGTTGTGTGGATTCGGGGTCTATCTCGGACAAGAATTACCGAGCATTCTCAAAACGGTGGCTCCGGTCACTGCGCGTGATACCGTCGAAGCCCTGCCCGGTTATACGACGGTGGCATTAGGTGTTATCGGATTTCTTTTGGGAGTTTGGATTGGTCCAAGATGCAGCGATATTGTGCTGCGCGTGGGGCGCAATCTCGAAGAGATGTCGGCAGCAGATAAAATCGCGGTGGCGTTCGGAATCATTTTGGGTGTTGGCGTGACGCTGCTTCTCTCTCAACTTTTATTCGCACTGAAAATACCTGCGCCTTTGCTTGCGGGACTTCTCTTGCTTTTCGGAGTCGTTTTCATCTATCTCGGCGTCGTCGCAATGATCAGTATGAAAACCGAAATTGGCAATATGATCACCCGCAACGGCACGCTAGGCGGCGGTGAATCGGATGATTCGCGCCCAACGGCAAACTGCAAAATTCTCGATACCAATGTCATCATTGATGGGCGTATCGCGACGGTTGTCGAAACGGGCTTTCTCGAAGGCACGCTCTATGTTCCCGGCTTTGTATTGGAGGAGTTGCAGCATATCGCGGACTCCAGTGACAGTCTCAAGCGGGCGCGGGGGCGGCGCGGTCTCGATATTCTCAATGAGATGCAGCAAAAGCACGCGGATCGTCTGCTCATACGGATTTGGGACAAGGCTCTCGATGCTTCTGCCAACCGTGACGAGGTAGATACGCGCCTCGTCAAGCTCGCCAAAGCACTGGAAGGTTTAATTGTCACCAACGATTATAATCTGAACAAAGTCGCGGGTCTGCAAGGCGTGACGGTTCTCAATGTGAACGATCTTGCTCTTTCCCTCAAGCCCGTGGTTTTGCCCGGCGAACCGATGAGCGTGACGATTGTCAAGGAAGGCAAAGAGCAGACGCAGGGCGTTGCATATCTCGATGACGGCACGATGATCGTGGTTGAGGATGGTCGCCGCCATATCGGAGAGAATCAGAACGTGATCGTGACCAGCGTTTTGCAGACGGTAGCAGGAAAGATGATCTTTGCCCGTATTCGCACCGATGAAGACGGCGATGAGATGGCATATCGGGCGGATGGCATCAACAATCACGCGGGGACAACAGGGTTCACGCGCCGCACGGGCAGTGGTCCGCGCCGCCAGCAAAGTAGGCAGTAGGGATTAGAAATTAGGCTTTCGGAGAGAAAGACCCCCGTCAGTACTGACAAAGTACCGACGGGGGATTATTGTTGATTGAATTTTCCGGCAGAACTTTGGGG
>CAZPZP010000155.1:0-7583 GCA_964591025.1 uncultured Chthonomonadaceae bacterium | reverse complement strand
TCCCGACGATCCCACGATGACCACATTCCTGCCATGAGAGGGGACAGGGAACAGGACAATGCCAATACGATCCACGAAATCAACACGGAAAACAAGAGACCTCTTGCAAGAGTCCAGCAGAATAAATGTCTGCGTGCAAGTCTCGTTCCGCCGTGCCGTGCTTCGCACTCGATAGGGAGAGGGCATTTCGTCCGTAGGACGGCTGTTTTTAAGTCGGGTACGTTCTTGTACCCGACTCTTGCAAGAGGTCTAATGCAAAACTTTCCAGTGAGAACTCTTGAACTGTTCTCTGTTCCCTGTTCCCTCTCATGGGGTAAAATGCGCGGAACGAAAGGGAATTATCGGCGTCATTCGTCGGTATTTATAAGCAGTCATCTTCTATCCCCCCGTTTTGGAGGAATTGTTCAATGAAGGGTTATTTTCAAGCAGTGCGGCGTGTTTCCGCTCTGTTAGGAATTTCGTTCGCTTCGGTTCTGCCCGGTTTGGCACAGCAAAATGTGCTGGACCTACCCGCAGAAAAACCGATCAAGGGCGCGAGTTGGGCATCGGTTTCGCCCGATGCCAAGACCGTCGCGTTTACCTATCTCGGCGATATTTGGACGGTTCCGGCAGAGGGCGGAACCGCCTTGCGCCTGACAGTGCATGAGGGCGTGGACGCACTGTCTCGCTGGTCTCCCGATGGCAAATGGATCGCCTACAGCAGTCTGCGAAGCGGAAACTATGATGTTTATATCATTCCGGCACAGGGCGGACAGGCACGCCAAATCACGATGAGCAGCAGCAACGACTGGATTTCCGACTGGTCGCCCGATGGACAAAAATTGCTGTTTTATTCGGTGCGCGATACCAAGTCGTTTGCCCTCTTCACCATTGATCTGAAAACCAAAGCGATCAAGCGCGTCACCGATGATACCGAGGCACTGCGGTTTGCGGCGTGGTCGCCCGATGGCAAGAAAATTGCCTATACCCGCTCCGGTCAGCCGTGGTGGCGTCCGTGGTATCGCGGCAGTATCGCGGCGCAAACCGTCATCAAAGATTTAGAGACGGGCAAGGTGAAAACTTTGTTCAAATCGTCGGTTCAGGAGTTATGGCCTCTCTTCTCGCCTGACAGCAAATCGCTGTATGTCACGATGCTCGGCGAGACGGGCAATACGCCCAACGTCTATAAGATGGCGATTGACGGCAATAGCAAAGCCGCCCAAGTGACGAAGCATACGGGCGATGCAGTGCGTTGGACATCCGTCTCGCGCAATAGCCCTGTGCTTGCCTATACTCTCACCGGCGATGTCTATACCACGAACACCGCAACAGGTGCGACCAACAAACTCCGCATTATTGCCCGCTCGGAAGACAAAACCAACAACCAAGAACGACAAACACTGGCGCAGGGAGCAAGCGAATCGGAACCGAGTCCTGACGGCAAGCAGATTGCGTTCGTTCTGCGGGGAGAGATTTGGCAGATTCCCGTTGCGGGAGGCGATGCCAAGCGTTTGACCGATGATCCGGCAAACGACAACGACATTGTCTGGTCACCAGACGGCAAAAAGATCATCTTCGTCTCGGATCGCGGCAGCCAGCCCGATCTCTACGCGATGGATGTGGCGACAAAAGCCGTGACGCGCCTGACAACCGATTCCGCCGCCGAGAGTGCGCCGCAATTCTCGCCCGACGGCAAATTGATTTCGTTCGCCAAAGCCGGAAGCGAGCCGGGCTTATATGTGATTGCCTCCACAGGCGGACAGCCCAAGAAACTCGCGGCAGGAAACGGCAGCAATAACTTCGGCGTCGGCGTCGTCTCTCATGCGTGGTCACCGGACAGCCGCTGGCTGGCATTTTCGCGGATGGATCGCTATCAGAATAAGGATGTTTGGGTCGTTCCGGCGGTTGGCGGCGATCCGGTTAATGTCACTCGCTATCCTGAAGAGAATGCAGCACCGCAGTTCAGCAAAGATGGGCGCAATCTGCTGTTCATCTCGGATCGCGGCTCCGGCGCACCCGCGCTCTATCGCGTTCCGTTAGAACAAGAGGACGATCAGGCGGACGACAAGGACGAGAGCGGCAAGCCCAAGCCCAAACCTGACCGCAGCAAGGATGTCAAGATCGATTTCGACGACATTCACCTGCGGGCAAAAACCGTCGCGGGCGGCGTCACCGAGTTTGCCATTACGCCGGACAGTCAGCGCGTGGTGGCACGAATCGGCATCGGATTCTTTGCGATTCCGGTGGCGGGCGGTCAGCCCTTGCCGATAAATCCGCAGGAGTTCGGCGGCAACATTCGGATCGCGGCGGATGGCAGTAAATTCTTTTATCTCGGCGGCAATGGGACAATTCGCACGCTGGCGATTGCACCCGCCGCACCCAATGTGATCGCGTTCTCAGCAGTTTACAACTTTGATCGGCGCGTTGTGGTCACTCAGGCGTTCAATGAGTTCTATCGCCGCTTCGGAGCCGTGTTCTATGACGAGAAGATGCACGGAGTTGATTGGGCGAAGGCTCGCACCAAATATGCGGAGTATCTCGAAGGCGTCGGCACACCGGAAGAGTTCGCGAATGTGCTGTCCATGATGGTTGGCGAAGTCAATTCGTCGCACTCGGAGATCAGTCCAGCGAGTCGGGGCGGCGGACCTGTCACGGCTTCGCTCGGCGTGTTCTTCGATAACGACTACGCGGGTCCCGGCTTGAAAGTCGCCGACATCATGCCCAAGGGTCCGGTGGATAAGCCTTCGACGCGCATCATGAAGGGCGAATATATTCTCGCCATTGATGGCATGGACATCAAGGGCTTGACCGAAGAGTACTATACGCTCCTTTATGACAAGGCGGGCAAGGCGACAGAGGTTCTCGTCAACTCGAAGCCGACAAAAGAGGGAGCGCGTACTATCAAAATCAAGCCCATCGGCGCGGGCGAGTTTGTCAATCTCGAATACGAGCAGATGGTTCGCAAAAATCGGGCGTTGGTGGACAAACTTTCGGATGGCAAACTCGGCTATCTGCATATCCGCAACATGGATCAGCCTTCGTTGTCGCGGTTCGAGCGGGAACTCTATAGCGATGTTCTCGGCAAAGAGGGTTTGGTTCTCGATATGCGCGGCAATGGCGGCGGCAATACACACGATAAAATTCTGAATGTGCTGTCGCGCCGTGTTTATGGGTTCACTCAGCCGCGAGACGGTCAGCGTCAAAGCCAGCCCGAAAAAGCGTTTACCAAGCCGGTCGTGCTGCTCATCAATCAAAACTCCTATTCGGACGCGGAGATTTTTCCGGCGGGGTTCCGTGCGCTTGGCATCGGCAAGATCGTCGGCGTTCCCACTCCCGGCTATGTGATTGGGACGTATGGCGGGCAATTGGTGGATGGGACTTCGTTCCGGCTGCCCTCGTGGGGTTGGTATACAGCGGATGGCAAAAATATGGAGAACCTCGGTATTCCGCCCGATTACTTTGTGGAACTGACGGCGGAAGATGTCGCCGCGCACCGTGATCCGCAGGTCGAGAAGGCGGTTCAGTTGGCACTCAGCGAGCGATATACGGGAGTTGCCGCGCCGCGTGAAACCAACGTCGGCGTTCCGGCGAGTGCGAACACCAACCCGAACGGCGGGTCTTCGGACGTTCCGGCTGGAAACAAAGCCGGGAGCAAAAAGGAGCAGTAATTCGCTCGTAAACGCCAATAGACTTCTTGCACAAGGCGGGTAGAGATCACGTACCCGCCTCAAAAACAGACGTTCTGCGGACGCAATTCCCTGCCTTGCGAGTACGAAACACGGCACGGCGGAACGCCTCCTGCACGAGAACTTCATTTCGCTGGACTGATGCAAGAGGTCTATTGTATTCGCATTCTCTGCCGAGATTTGTCCAACACAACGCGAACATTGTTTTCATAGGCTACGTCGTTTTTGGTATACTGTATGGGAGTGAGAAACGCAGTGATAGAGGAGAAGCCAAGTGCGGATTTTCGGATTTGGAAAGGACAAAGCGGTTCCGTTCGAGGAATTCCGTGATCATGTGCGGCGTGAGGTGCGGCGTGCTGCTCCCCAAGCCCGAATTGAACCCAAAGAGGACGGCTTCATGTTTCGCCCGCAGGAGGACGACGATCCGGTGCTGTGCAACCTGCGGAATCTCTATGCATCGTATGCCAAAAATCCCGCAGACCGCGATTTCGTCGTCAGCAACTGGCTCGATACGCTGGTGATGGAAGTCCCCGATCAGACGTGGAACGAGGCAAAAATGACCTTGCGCCCGATGTTCCGCGATACGAGCTATATCGCCCAAGCAAATACAGCACTCGGCAAAGGCAAAAATCCCGATGACCTGCCGTCTCAGCCTTTTGTGGGCGAACTCCATGTGATTGCGATGCGCGAAATCGGTTCTAGTTTGACAGGCGTTACCCAAGTTCAATTGGATCAGTGGGGCGTTGGGTTCGATGAGGTTTTGCGCCAAGCCCTGTCCAATATGGGACTTCTCGGCTTTCCGCACCTTTCTCACGCACTTGTTGCCGGCGGACAGACTAAGCGCAAAAACGACGAGAATTCGGAAGAAGCCGGATTGGTGTTTCAAGGCGATCACTTGACCGCGACGTGGCTTGTCGCCGAACGCTTCCGGGATCATCTCTCCTTGCGTCTCGGCGGGGATTATATCGTCACTGTTCCCAATCGTGATAAATTGATCGCCATTCGCGCCGACGAATCGGGCTTGATCGCTTCCATCACAGCGGGCAATCGCAATTATCGCAGTCAGCCTTATCCGCTCTCCGGGCAGCTCTTCGCCGTCGGCAGTTCGGCATCGGGTGGAACAGTCGCCCTCTATACCCCGCACGGTGGACAGCCGACTTCGGTACTTGACCCGAATAGCCCCTTCACATCACGCGGCGGTATTACGACCAATCGCGCCAATCAGCCGCTCACGGAAACCCCTGCGCCGACTTCCGCACTAATGCCTTTGACATCAATGTCCTTGACCGGCACATCATTCTCTGCTGAATCATACGGTGGGGCATTTGGAAATTCCGCCCCCGCGCCTTCCTCAACGCCGGAACCCGCCACGCCTTTTATGGCTCCCACTGCTCCCGTGCAGTCCACGTCGCGCAAACAGCCGCTTGTCGATCTTTCGGCATGGGGCGAGGAAGAGACGGACGAAACGCCCGCAAACCCGACGCCACGGAAGCGCACCGAATGAGCCTTTCTGCACGAATCAAAACTGTCGTTGAAGGACAGTCACTGACTCAAGACGAGGCGTATTCTGCCGCGTGCGAACTGATGGAAGGCAGCGCGACACACACTCAGATTGCGGCACTGCTCACTGCCCTCAAAATCAAAGGCGAAACCGCCTCTGAGATCACGGGATTCTCCCTCGCCATGCGCGAGCGCGTGATCTCGGTTCGCTCACACTCCGCGCCGCTACTCGACCTGTGCGGAACCGGCGGCAGTGCGTTTCGGGTGTTCAATGTCTCGACTGCCGCCGCGTTCGTTGTCGCGTCGTTCGGCATTCCCGTTGCCAAGCACGGCAATCGGGCGCAGTCGGGCGTGTGCGGCAGTGCCGATGTCTTGGAAGCGTTGGGCGTCAATCTCGCGCTCACGCCGAAACAGTTGGCAGAGTGTATTGATTCTGTCGGCATCGGGTTTCTCTTCGCTCAGGCGCATCACCCCGCAATGAAATTTGTCGCTCCCGTTCGGCGCGAACTTGGTTTTCGCACCATTTTCAATCTTTTGGGTCCGCTGACCAATCCAGCAGGAGCGACCCGCCAAGTTCTCGGCGTCTATGACCCAAAACTCGCCCCGTTACTCTGCGAAACCCTCCAAATACTCGGTACAGAACGCGCTTTTGTCCTGCACGGCGAACCCGGCTTAGACGAGATTTCAACGCTCGGCGCAACAAGCATCCATTCTCTTCGGGGCGGCACTATCTCCCCGACAACCTTGCTGCCCGGCGATTTCGGGATCGTTTCGCCTTCCGATCCTTCTGTATTGGCTCCTGCCGCGACCCTCGAAGCCAACGCCGCGCTCCTCCGCGAAGCCATTTCACCGCAACCGCTCCAAAACGAATCCACCCAAGCCCGCCGCGATCTGGTTCTCGCCAATGTCGCCGCCGCCTTGATCCTCAGCGACAAAGCCGCCGATTGGCAGACTGCCGCAATCCTCGCCAAAGAACAAATCCAAACCGGCAAACCGCTCGCAACGCTAAACAACCTGATCGCCTTCACCCAAAAATTCTGATCCACGAAAGAACACGAAAAAGACACGAAAACAATTCACCAATTCTGGCATTGTTCTCTCTGCATCCTCTGTGTTTCTGTGGTTTGGATTGTCTTTCTTCGTGTTCTTTCGTGTGTTTCGTGGATCAATTGTTCTCTATCAGGCTAAGAATGCTTCGACTTCGGCGCGAGTGGGAATAGACGGCTGCGCTCCCATACGTGTCACGCTCAATGAGGCGGCGGCAGTGGCAAACAGAACGGCATCGGCAAGGTCGCTCGATTTACCTGTGATCAGTTCTGCGGCTAACGCGCCACAGAAGACATCCCCGGCGGCAGTGGTATCAACAGGCGTGACAGCGAATGCTGGAATGTGAAATCGCTCTTTGTGGCTGACGGCAACGGAACCTTGTGTGCCGAGTGTAATGATAACCGACTGCGAACCCTTTTCCAAGAGTTTCAATGCGGCGATTTCGGCTTGAGTTGTGTCGCGCACGGTTAAGCCAGTCAAAGATTCTGCCTCCAGTTCATTGACGACAAGATAAGTCATCGCACTTGAGACGGGCAGTTCCAAAGTGCGAACAGGCGCAAAGTTGAATAGAACCGGCGTTTCGGCTTCCTCCGCAATCTCCAGAACGCGCCGAATCGTCGGAACCGAAATCTCCATCTGCATTATAATCATCGCCGATTTGCGGATTGTATCGGCACAAGCCTCGATATGCTCCGGCGTCAGGGCATAGTTCGCTCCGGGCGCAACCGAAATATAATTGTCTCCTTGATGGTCGAACATAATCAACGCGCTGCCCGTTGGCATATCTGACGCGACAATTTGCGTTGTATCAATTCTCTCTGCTTCAAGATTGGCGCGGATTTGCTGACCGAATGCATCTGTTCCCAATCCGCCGATAAAGCCGACATTGCCGCCCGCTCGTGCCGCCGCTACCGCCTGATTTGCGCCTTTGCCGCCGAATGTCTGCATAAACTCGCCATCCGTGACAGTTTCGCCAAGCGCGGGCAAGTGCGGCACCTTCATAATGAAGTCGGTATTCGCACTGCCGATAATCGTGATTCGCGTTTTGTTCGCCATGATACCCTCATAACCTCCCCTAACCCCTCCTTCCATAAGGAGGGGAATCTGAGACTCCTTCCCCCACGCAAATTCTACACAACGAGGGAATAACCACCCCCTAACCCCCTCCTTCCATAAGGAGGGGGAATCAAAGTTACGAAGGAGAAATTAAGGGAGGTGCAGTGACTCCCTCCCCTTATGGAAGGGGAAATTAAGGGAGGTGCAGTGACTTCCTCCCCTTATGGAAGGGGAGGGTTGGGGAGGGGTTCTGTTAGTATTCGCCGGTTCCGAGTTTGGCATCGGTGGTTCCCATATTGCCCTGTTCTGCGCGAC
>CAZPZP010000154.1:0-7614 GCA_964591025.1 uncultured Chthonomonadaceae bacterium | reverse complement strand
CCTGCCGGACGCACCATGCAAGAACGGAACGGTTTAATCTTTGAAAGTCCCTAAGTTGCGAACGGTATGCTTCCTATAGGACAACCGATACCCTCTCAAACGGGGATTTTCGTCCGTAGGACGTCTGTACTTGAGGCGGGTACGTTTCTGTACCCGCAGTGGAATTGTCCTACTCCCTACCCTCTACTTCTTACTCCTTTTCTGCCGGGTAGGTTCTTTCGCCCGCTGATTTGTGCAGAAGGTCTCACACTACACAAACACACAAGCGGCAAAAGTTTGCCGCTTGTGTATTCCGTCAGTCTATTTTCTTATATTTTAGCGATTAAGCAGCGTGCCGACATAGCGCAACAGGTCGTTCGCGGATTCGGGCGTATAACCCTGCTCCTTGCACATTCGGTCAACAACTTCATTGACCTTCTTCAACTGGTCTATATCGGGCGTCTTAGTATTGGTTGTGATCTTGACGATGTCCTTGAGGTCGGAGAAAAGTTTCTTCTCGATTGCCTCTTTGAGACGCTCATCGGACGCCGGAGAGAATGCCTGACCGCGCCGCATGAGACTAGCAACGGATCGCATGATCCCCTCGCGGAATTCACGTTTGGCGTTCTCGGAGATACCGATTTGCTCTTCAATGGAGCGCATCAGCCGTTCGTCCGCGTCCACATCTTCGCCTGTAATCGGATGCTTGATCTTCTCTTTGTTGCAGAACGCTTCGACGTTGTCCACATAGTTATCGAGCAGGGTTTTTGCCGACTCTTCGTAGGAATAGACAAACGCACGCTGGACTTCTTTTTTCGCCGCATCGTCGAACTCTTTGCGAACGTCGTCAATGAAACCGAGCAAGCGGCGACGTTCCTCGTCGTTGTTGGTGTACTCCGTGATTCCGTCTCTCAGCGAGCGCAGAACGTCAATGGGAGTCACGTAGTTTTTGCCGCCGCGCACCAATGCCGAAGAGATTCGGTTGATGATGAAGCGTGGCGAAACGCCGTGCATTCCCTCATCCATGAACTCCTCGCGCAGCTCCTTGACGTGTCGCTGATCCCAATCGCCTACCTGCTTCTCGCCGTTATAGAGTTTCATTTTCGTCGCAAGGCTGATCCCCGCCCGCTTGCTCTGCTTGAGGCGCGTGAGAATCGCGAACTGTGCCGCAACCTGCATGGTATACGGGGCAATATGCACACGGGACAGATCATGCTCCACGCCGTGCATTCCTTCATTCAAGGCACTTTGCGAGATCAGTTTGTCGTAAATCCGCACTTCGTCGCCGAACCGCAAATTGTACGGCACTTTGACCACGAAAATGCGGTCAATCATCGCTTCATTCTCTTTGTTCGAGAAGTACGAATTGTATTCGTATTCGTTGGTATGCGCGATAACAGCCACATCGCAGTAGATAAGAGCGAAGCGGCTCGCCTTGATCGTCTGCTCGCCCGCGACGGTGTTGAGTTCATAGAGGAACCGCTTTTCCGCCTTGAGCATTTCGATGAATTCCATGATGCCGCGATTGGCGATATTGAGTTCACCGTCGAAGTTATAGGCACGCGGATCGGATTCGCGCCCGAACTCGGTCAGGGCAGAGATATTGACGCTTCCAGTCAGTTCCGCAACGTCTTGGCTTTTGGGGTCGGCGGGCTTGAAGGTTCCGACGCCGACGCGGTCTTTCTCCGAGAGGAAAATGCGCTCGACGGGAGCATTTTCGATGTTGCCCCACTCGTTTTCTAATCTCCAGCGGTCAACGGGATCGAGGTCGCCCTCAATATGCACATTGAATTGCTGCTTGAAATCGTCCCGCAAATCTTCGGGAATGAGATGAAGCGGTTCCTCGTGCATGGGACTGCCTTTGATGGCATAGATCGCGCCCGCATCCGTTCGGCAGTATTTTTCCAGACCCTTCTTAATGATGGTGACGAGGGTAGATTTGCCGCCGCCGACGGGACCAACGAACATCAGAATCCGCTTGCGAATATCAAGCCGACGCGACGCCGGATTGAGGTATTCGTCAACCAATTGGCGCAAAGTGCGCTCCATGCCGTAGAGTTCGCCCTCGAAAAAATTGTACTCTTTCTGTCCGTCAGTACCTTCCACAACTCCCGCCGACATGATCATATTATAAAGGCGAGCGTGTGCCAAATCGGCGACGTGTGGTTTCTTTTTGATAATATCGAGATAATCGGTAAACGAACCTTCCCAAGCCAAAGCCTTTTCCTGTGAGCGATGTTCCTCGACGCGCTTCAGGAAATCCAGTGTCTCATTAGCCCCCATCCTGCTTCCTCCTTCGGGTTATCCAAACCTGCGTGAAAACAAAAACGTCCCGGCGGCGCGTGAAAATTGTCCGACCAAGACGGGCGACGGCGATGTCGTTTCAATCCTCTCCCGGTTCCAAGATCGGGAGCAATATGGCTTATTATATCACACCCCTTAGTTTCGTGCCAGAAGGAGTTTTGTATATAATGAGGTTATCGGGAGTCGTCCGACAATTCTGCATTGAAGCATCATGTGCGAATTTGTCTGCTATGACTTCTCATACGAGAGAGAACGCGCCGGAAGTTTCAGCGTGACGGGTGACCTATGGTATCATAAGTTTGACCTTGTACCACAAAGGAGGAACACATCATGCAACCCGAAGTACTATTTGAGGGCAGTGGCGCGGAATTGATCGAACAAGTCGAAAAGTGGAAAGAAGTTCCTCATATTCAAGTGACCAAAATCCCAAAAACAAGGTATCGGGATCGTCTGCCCAAAGATACCATTTGGAAGAATGGCATTCCACTTTTCCCGCGTCGTGAGAACGCAAAACCGATCACAGTGGAGCAGATCAAGGACTGGCAGGGAGACGATAAATAAACCCTTGATCGAAATGCCGAAGATCAATGTTTTGGTAGGGATGTTTGATGAAAATCATCCTCACCATGAAATTTCTCAGAACTGGTTTCTCAGATCGTCTTTGACTGGTTGGGCGTTATGCCCTCTCACAATCAGTGGATTTCTCAGGGTGACATCGCGTCCGAGCTATTTGCCGATAACCACTATGAGTGCCGTATCAGATTTTGACGTTTAGACAAAATTGAGCATCGAATCAGAATTTGGTGACGCTCCAGTAAGCGTCAATGAGATTGAGAAGCATTTCTCAAAACTTATGCTCGGAATTTATGGCACGTTGCCGCAGCGAACGGGCTATACCCAACTTGCCATAAATTCTTTGTAATTTTTCAACGGAGAGTTTTCAATCTCATTCCCAGTCTCTTGGGCTACAACTCGAAGCGCGAAAAGGCATAATTTAGTCTAAACGTGAACTTCTTATAGACAAATCAGATAAATCTCGTACATTGCGCGTCCGAAGGACGCTTGGCGGAACGCCATACAGACGGGAGGGTTCACCCCCCGCAATTCGGACGTGTCTATGCGGCTTATGGAGGTGTTTTCATTGTCATGTCGCTGTTGTGGGATTGAAAGTTCGATGGCAAAGTTCCCGACAAGCCCGACACATGGGGAGCGTTGATTTGTTGGAAAGGTGTTGCCGTTATCAGGAGGAAATCTTACGTCGAGAAGGGAATGAGGATTTGCCTTTTCCAGAGTAACGACCTGTGCCGCAGATTGGTCTATAATGGAGTTGCCTCACGCTTTCTTCTGGAGGCGGAAGCATCATCGCAAATGCCTTGTTTCTGGCAATCACCTTGCCACCTATCCCTCTCTCGAAAGGAGACACCTCTATGAAACTTAGATGCAGAACCCTGCTCCTGAGCAGTCTCATGGGACTGGCTTCCTGCGCCGCTCTCTCCGCCCACGCGGATGAGAAAGGCGAGAAAATCCTGCGTGAAGCCTTCCAAAATCTTCACAAATCCCAATCTCTCACCGCCGACCTGATCACTCAACGCACCCTCACCGGACAGCCTGATATGCCCGGAAAAGGAACCCTTGCGCTCAAAAAGCCCAACTTCCTCAACATCGTTTTGTCCCGTCAGGCAAACTCACGCACCATGAAACAGACCTATGTTTCCGACGGCAAAAACTACTTCAATTATGCCGAAGGCTCTAAGAACTATATGCGCCAACCAGCGGCTAAGAACCCCACGGAGTTTTCTGGAGACTGGGAAGGGGAAGTTGATGCGTTCTTCGGCGGAGAAGCCACCGCAGCGAAGTATAACGCGGACTTCGCCGGAACCGAAACGCTTGACGGCACTCCCTGCAACCTCATTCGCATCACTTGGAAGGAGGGGGGAGACAATCGCGTTCTGACCTATGCCATCGGTCAAAAAGACCGTCTCATCCACCGTACATCATGGACAGCCAAGATTGACGAAACCCGCACTCTGACTCAGACCAATCGACTCAAAAACATCAAGATCAATAAGTCGTTGGCAGCCACAATGTTCGCCTTCGTCCCGCCCAAAGACACAAAACTCTACGATCCGCAGGATGCCTTCAGAGCGATGGAGGCGAAATTGGTTACGGTAGGAAAGGAGGCTCCCGCGTTCGAGTTGACCGACCCCCAAGCCAAAACGCGCTTCTCACTTGCCAAAATGCTTGATGGACGCAAGGCAGTGCTGGTGAACTTCTGGTTCTACAATTGAGGTGCCTGTCGTGAGGAGTTTCCTCATTTGCAGAAGATGTACAGCGAACTCAAGGACAAGGGAATGGGACTGATCGCCGTCAATGGCATGGACAGCGATGCGGTCATCAACAAATACGTGGAAGAGAATAAGTTCACCTTCCCAATCGGCATGGCGGACAAAAAGGAAGGCGGCGGAATCTACGATGTGGCGGAGAAGTACGGCGTTTCTGCCTATCCGACCAACTATCTCATAGACGCTTCAGGAAATGTGATCTGGCGCGGCGTAGGTTTCAACGAGGCGGCGATCCGCAAGGCACTTGCCGAAGCAGGAGTGAAGTAAAGGCACGACGGCACAAACTGCGCGAACCCCAATCCCTCGCATGAGACGTATTGGGGTTCGCCGTAAAATTCCTATAAGAATGTTCTGCCATGACCTTCAGCGCGGGAGAGAGGTCGGGGATGAGGTTCCGGGAGCATCACGGGGCAGATGTTGAAGGCGACTTTTGCAGACAAAACCGGAATAGGCGATTATCACCACAAGAATCCCTCAAAAAGTGGAGGCGTAGATTGCCGTTCCTCGATTGGATGCCTCCTGCCAAACGACAATAAAGCGGGATTTTTCTCTGTTCAATGGAGCGACACAAGGATCATCCGCATTGTTTGAAAGAATACGCGGCTCTTTTCGGTCAGTGCTTACATTCAATTGACCGCCGCGTTGCGTCAGCCAAACAGAGCCAATCGTATTGCCGCTGACAGCCAGCCAACCCTGTATCCCATTGCCGACTTTTTGTTCGGGCAGTCCCGGCGAACACAAGAATATCTCCTGCTCTCTGCGCCAAAGCGTAAGCGCATCATTTTTGCGGTTGAACGCCAACGCTCCGCCGTCCATAGGACAAGCGTTCAGAAACCACGTTCCCGCTCCGAGTTTCTGCGCCGGTTGAAATGACTTGCCGCCATTGTCGGAACGGGTCAAGTACATATCTCGCGCCCCGCCGAGTGCATTGCGCCACATCACATATAGGCGTCCCTGACTGTCATAGGCGAGAGAGGGGTGGCAGCACTCACAGACGGTTCCATCCGGGGAACGATACACCAGCCGATTCGCGCTCCATGTCTTGCCCCCGTTTTGCGAAAACGCCGCGTAGATTGTTGTCCCCTTGCTTCTGAGGTCGAGCCACGCACAGGCGAGCGTGCCATCTGAGGAAGCTGTCATCGCGTGCAGACCTTCCCGTGCCGAACCGGTGACATCGTTTACTCTGAAACTCCCTTGCCATGATTTGCCCCCATCTTGTGACCGCCACGCCAGCAGGTCTCCATCCGCTCCGCCGCCCTTGCCTCCATAGACTGCCGAGATGACAACGCTCTTCCCGGCAACGGCGATGCGCGGACCTCGCCGCATTCCGAGAGAGAGTTTCCCCGCTTCTCCCACCTTAACAGGAGCATCGAAGGTCGCGCCGCTGTTGGCAGAGCGTGTGCAATAGAGAGCGTTGTCCACCCCATACGTCACCCAAACCGAGCCATCCGTGCCGACTGCGACCTGTGGTTCGCGAGCGTTGATCCCCGCAGGAGAAACACCCACGCTGAGGGGTATTTTTCCGACCTGCGAAAAGACAGGGGAAGAGAACAATAGCGCAAACCCAACCAGCGCAGAACGAATGATACATGACATGATGAGAGCCTTTGTGAGAAATTGCCGCGCAGGAAATCGTTCTAAAAATCCTGTGCGGTGATATTGAGAGAATACCGCAAAACTATGCCTTGTCCAGTCAAAAATGAGCAAAACTATGGGCACAAAGTTTGCATCTCGCGAATCGCTTTTACCAGATCGCACGCCTATGGATTTCTTGTCCGTTAAGCGGGCGATGAAACCAAAGTTTTGGCGGGTGAATCCGTTGTGAGCAATTCACCTTCGGAGCGGCGCAGCATTACGGCATTGACCGCGACGAAAATAGACGAGGCAGACATCAGCAAGGCGGAGACCTCCGGGCGAAGTGACCACCCCAACCACTGGTAGAACGCGCCCGCCGCAACCGGAATCGCCAGCACATTATAGATACTTGCCCAGACGAGGTTTTGCTTCATCTTCCGCACCGTCGCTTTTGACAGAATGATGGCGTTCAGGATGTCGAGCGGGTCAGACTGCATCAAGACAATTTTCGCTGCTTCTGTCGCGACATCTGTTCCGGCTCCGATGGCGATGCCTATATCGGATTGTGCCAGTGCCGGAGCATCGTTGACCCCATCGCCCACCATCGCGACAAATTTTCCTTCGCTCTGGAGTTGCTTCACGTAATCGGCTTTGTGTTCCGGTAACACTTCGGCAAACACGCGATCAATGCCTACCTCTTTTGCCACCGCCTCGGCAACGACTTTGTTGTCGCCGCTGACCATTGCCGTCTCGATGCCCAATTTCTTCAACTCGGCAATCGCACGTTTGGCAGAGGGTTTGATCGGATCAGTCACGCCCACAACGGCGGCAGCCTTCCCATCCACCGCCAGCAGGATGAGGGTGCGCCCCGCCGCAAGCAGCCGATCCAACCCTTCCTGTATCGGCGCAAGAGAGACACCTTCCTTTTCTATCAGGCGGGCGTTGCCAACCAAAACGCGCTTTCCCTCGACCATGGCTCTGAGTCCATGTCCGGCGATATTCTCAAAGTCCGTCACCTTCGATGCTGGGGGCAGATTGCGCTTTTTCGCTTCTTCCAGAATAGCGACCGCCAGAGGATGGCTGGAACTCTGCTCCACTGCGGACAGGAGACGGAGTGCCTCATCTTCTGTCGTCCCTGTCGCTGTAACAATATCCGTAATGCGAGGCTTCCCCTCCGTCAGCGTCCCCGTCTTGTCCAGAACAACCGCCGTGATACGCGACGCGCCTTCGAGCGTGGCGGCGTCCTTGATGAGAATGTGATGCTTTGCCCCTAATCCGGTTCCCACCGCCACCGCTGTGGGCGTCGCCAGTCCCAGTGCGTCCGGGCAGGCGATGACAACCGCAGAGATGGCAAAGGTCAGCGCAGTCAGAAACGACGCGCCCGCCCCCCACCGCCACGCAACAAACGTGATGA
>CAZPZP010000153.1:0-7634 GCA_964591025.1 uncultured Chthonomonadaceae bacterium | reverse complement strand
ATTTATTCTGCTGTACTCAGGCAAGAGGTCTATTATACGAATAAAATGCCTCAATGCCAAATATGTCCCGTCAGTAATTTCATGTTTCTGACGGGGCGTATGGCATCTGGCTCCGCAATTTCATACGGACACTGGACTATATCCAAAACACAGACGTGGCAGCAGGAAATGTTCCTCCTGTCACGTCTGCCTCGCTTATCTTTCACTCCTCCAACAATTTCGTCTCATCAATCACCTCGGAAGCGCGAAGCAGTTCATCCGAACCTGCAATCGCCCCTCCACTCGCAGGACGCAACAGAAAATTCGACTCAGATGGCGCATTTCCAATCCAAACATGATCCGCATCGGGATAGAAATTGACCATCGGCTGCGGGTCACTGCTCCGGCTATTGATCGTCATCACCATCCAGCCGCCCGGAACCGGAGTGCGCCACATCGAAATCAGATAAGTATGCCCCTTGCCCGGCTTACTCTGCTCGTGCATCTCCTGCTTACCCAAAAACTCCCAATTCGGCATCACGCTGTCTCCTTTCGCCGCCGACTATTTACGCGGCTCGGCTCCTATACGGGTCAACAGTCAACTTTCCTCACGCGCTACAGCAATCAAGGCAAACGCCCCCATATGTCCGCATTTTCGACATAGCACCGCCTCGTTGAACGGCGCGAACGATGTCCCCACGCCCGCAAAAAACTTCGGCACAGGCGACAACTCCACGCCCCCGCACTGCCCGCACCGCGCATTTTCCGGCACGGGATAACGCGCCATTCGCTTCTTCTCATTTGCGCTCATAAGGTATCTCCCTCGGCATTATCGGCATCAACTCCAGCGGAAACACCGACGGCGGCGACAACGTCTGCGAACTGTCCAGATTTTTCAAGACCGCGATCTCGCCGCAATCAGGAAACTTCGCGCAGTTCACGCATTCCGTCCACACCTTGCGCGGCAGAGTTGCCTTCTCTACAACCGCAAATTCCACTTTCAAGAACAAATCCGGCACATACGTCAGCGCAAACACATTCCCTATCCCCAACTCTTCCGCCTCTTCCAAACACGCCGCAATCAACCCTTTGCCGTATCCCCTACCCTGCGAACCTTCGTCCACCGCCAGCGACTTCAATTCGGCGAGATTTTTCCACGAAATATGCAGAGCGGCACAGCCGACTACCCTCCCCTGCTCTACTACCACAAAAAAATCGCGCACGGTTTCATACAATTCGCTCAGACTCCGATGCAGCATCAGATCACAGTCCGCAAATCCGTTGATCATCTCCTGCATCCGCCCCACGTCACTCGTTCGCGCCTTCCGTATCTCCCAAACGCTCTCTGTCTCACTCATATATCACTCTCAACTTTGCTGAAATTCCGATAGGCTATTATACGCCATACCGCCCCAAAACGCGCCGCGCCCCAACGTCCGATAATATAAGCAGTCAAGAATAGCACCCATTGAAATTTTTGGAGGGGCATATGCCCCTCCAAAAATTTCGCGGCTTCGCCGTCAGTCTCAGGGTAGAATAAGAATCCAACCATGAACCTTGTTGACGCCCACAACCGCATCATTGACTATCTGCGAATCAGCGTCACTGACCGCTGCAATTTCCGTTGCGTCTATTGTATGCCCGAATCCGGCACAACCGTTGCCCCCAAATCGGAACTGCTTACCCGCGACGAAATTCTTCAAATCGCCCGTGTCGCCGTCTCACTCGGCATCCGCAAAATCCGACTCACCGGCGGCGAACCGCTCGTCCGCAAAGACCTCGGCGACATTATTGCTCAACTCGGCGCATTCACCGGCATCACCGATCTATCACTCACAACTAACGGCTTTCTACTCTCTCCCCTCGCCCAGCAATTCTCCGATGACGGATTAACGCGAGTCAATATCAGCCTCGACACCCTGCGCCCGGAACGCTTCCAACAGCTCGCCCGACGCGGCACATTCGCCACCGTTTGGGAAGGAGTTCAGGCTGCCCTTCGCGCCGAACTCCACCCCGTCAAACTCAACTGCGTCGTGATGCGCGGATACAACGCTGATGAGACAGCCGACTTTGCCGCCCTGACGCTTCAATATCCGCTTCATGTCCGCTTTATCGAACTCATGCCGGTCAACTGGTCACAGGGCGACGACACAATCACAAAGTCCCCTACCCCATCCCGTGACAGCACAAAAATTACGCTCTACGCCAACACCGCCGATCCCACATTCAACCGTATAGACACGAAAATCGGCGACACTGGCAACCAACTCGACGCGATCCAAATGCACCGCGCTTTCGTCTCGATGGCAGAGATGCAGCAGCAAATCGAACAAAGATTCGGCACATTACAGCCAGCCAAAATCACAACCAACGGACCCGCCCGGAATTTTCGCCTTCCCGATTCGTGCGGAACCATCGGGTTTATCAGCCAAATCACCCGCGACCAGTGCCTTACTTGCAACCGCTTGCGCCTCACTTCAGACGGATTTCTGCGCCCCTGTCTGATGGCGGACGGCGAAATTCCGCTCCGGGACATTCTGCGCTCCGGCGGAACCGAATCTGACATCGCCGACGCCTTCCGACTCGCTGTCTATCATAAACCGCTTGAACACCGCATCGAAGACGGCTTTGTTCCTATGGGGCGCAATATGAATCATCTCGGAGGCTGACATTGCTGGCAAAAGTGCGCTACACTGTAGGGACGATAGCAGACTTTCCCGACGAATCCTGCCGCATAGCCGCGCTTGGCGAGGGCGAGTGCCTCATCGTGCGGCACAAGAATAAATTTCACGCAGTCGGCTCAGTCTGTCCGCACCAAAACGCTCCAATGAACGACGGATCACTGGAATCAGGGCAGATCATTTGCCGCCGACACGGGTATCGTTTCGACCTCAAAACCGGCGACTGCCGCACCATTGGCGGCTATGGAATACCCGTCTATCCTGTCACTCTCGAAGGCGATTCCATCGTCGTCACTGTCTACGAAGAACAAAGTCCGACTCTCTGAGATGCAAACCGACCTATTCGATTATCACCTGCCGCAAGACCGAATCGCGCAAGTTCCCTTGCCGCGTGGCGAGTCACGTCTCATGGTTTTGGATCGCGCCACCCAAACCATACAGCACCGCCAATTCAACGACATTTTAGAGTATTTCCACTCCGGCGATACCTTGATTCTCAACGATACGCGAGTCTCCGCTCGCCGCCTCGAAGCACAACGCGAAAACGGTTTGCCCGTCGAAGTCATGCTGCTTGCTCCAACCGATGACCGTCACTGGAACGCCCTGCTCAAGCCCGCTCGCCGTATCGCAATAGACAAGTACCTGATACTCAATGAAGGTTCCGAGCGAATTGCCGCCAAAGTTGTTGGCATCAATCCCGACGGTTCACGCCGTCTCGCCTTCGAGACACCCGAAGAGAGTTTGCAGGTCGCAAATTGGGGCAAATCTCCCCTGCCGCCCTACATCGGAACCGCGCTCGACAGGGCAAACGAAGAACGCTACCAGACGGTTTATTCCGCGCATTCCGGTTCCGCCGCCGCTCCGACTGCCGGATTACACTTCACGCCCGAAATCCTTGCCGCAGCAAATCAAAGCGGAATCGGCACTGCCTTTCTGACTCTTCATGTCGGCGTGGACACATTCCGCCCCGTCAAAACCGACAACACCGACACACACGAAATGCACGGCGAAGCATACACTCTTTCGGAAGAGACGGCGCACACTATCAACACATCACAGGGTAAAATCGCTGCAGTCGGCACAACCAGCGTTCGCGTTTTAGAAACTGTCGCCCGCCTCAAAAACGAGCAACAACCCGACGCGAACGGCAGAGTGATTGCGTGTCAAGGTGTATCGCACCTCTTCCTCACGCCCGGAAGCCCATTCTATGGAACCGACGCCATGCTCACCAATTTTCACCTGCCGCGTTCCACTCTCCTGATGCTCGTTTCCGCATTCGCATCCCGTGAGTTCCTATTAAGGGCGTACCATGAGGCGATTGAAGCAAATTATCGCTTTTTCAGCTTCGGCGACGCCATGCTGATACTCTGAAAAATCAACCGATATTTATCGCGTCCGAATGGACATACGTCCGCAGGACACCATGCCGGGTATTTTCAATGCCCGCAACAATGCCCTTTCTGGGTTTGCATTGCCCTAAAACCTAATACCTAACACCTACCGAGGGAGGCTCTTCGTGCGTCTGGAAGACTGGCAAAAATTTATCGAATCGCAATTTATCGAGGATCAAGAGACCGTTCCGTCTCAGGTAGCCCCGCAACCGGATGCCACTCCTCTCGAACCGATCACATCCCCTGATCCCATCGCAGAGGCAACGTCCGAACCGGAAAAGACCGAGTCGGTACAAATCTATCCGTCTTTCGTCAATTCCGATAAAGCAAAACAACAGGAAACCGTTCCTGTCACTACGCCAGTGAGCGCACCAGTCCGTTCGCCTTTCGTACCGATTACCCTCGACGAAGCCGAAACGCCGGAATTTGGAGCCTATCTGCCTTCCTACGCCGTCGCGGATGCCATCGTGCATACCCTCGTTGAAACCGCGCCCGCCCCCACCCAATACGACCTCAATATCAAAACCTCCGGCGAAACCCTACAAACCTTTTCTCTGCCAAAGGCACACCTTGAGAAGCGCGTTCCCAAATCCCGCGCACGCCATCAGCGCAAAACGCTCGAACCTGAACCGCTCAAAGAGCTGTCCACCGCCGAACTCTGGTCGAGTATTCCCAAGTATCTTGAAACTCTTCAGGCGATGGAACGTACAGACGAAGCGGAAGTCGCCCAATATTCGTACAAAAGCCCGTTTCTTGAAAAACGCCGCGAACTCATTCAGCGCATTTTCGACCCGGAACTCACTCTGGAGGAAACGGCACGCCTGCTCTGTGTCTGCCCGACCACCATACGACGCTATACCAACCGTGGTATCTTACGCTGTTTCCGCAAGGCAGTCGCCACAGGACGGACAGAATCGGCTGTTCTTTATGACACGCGCCAACGGCGTTTCCGTCTGACCGATATTCTACTGTTTCTCGAAACTCACTGCGAGATGCTGGACAATGATCGCCGCCATGACGCCAAGACGCTCTACGCGCCTCAGTCTGCGCTGCACCAAATCCCTTCTCAGGAAAGCGATCTGTAAACGTGTCCACTCTCAACAGCCCTATTCTCGATTCCCCATGGGACGCCCTGCTGCCTCAGAAAACCGAAGTTGAAACGCCGCAACTCCGCGTCGGACTCTTCACGGAGAGTTTTCACCCCGTCCAAAACGGCGTAACTGTCTCCGTGCAAACCCTCATTTCAGGATTGCGCCGCGAAGGACATCACGCCTGCGTTTTTGCTCCTGCCCATCAAGAACAGCGCGAACCGGAAACCAATGTTCTGCGATTTCCCTCGTTCGTCTCCGTTTTCAACAAAGAGTATCCTCTCGCCTATCCCTTTTTTCCGCGCCTTGCCCTCACAACACACTTTCACCGCCTCAAGTTCGACGTTGTGCATACGCATACCCCGTTCGTTCTTGGCTTGACAGGAGCCAATCTTGCCCTCAGCAAAGGCATTCCGCTCGTCACAACGTATCATACGCTTTACAACCAATACAGCCATTATCTGCCCTTACTGCCCGACGCCGTCACGCAAACAATGCTCGAATATTATCTCCCATGGTATTATAATCGCTGTACCGAGATCATCTGCCCCTCGGAAGTCGCCGCGCAGCATCTGCGCGATCAGGGAGTTGAACGCCCTACCGAAGTGATCCCCACAGGAATTGCCCTGCCCGATCCTGCTAAAATCAGCCTGCAAGCTCGCCAAATGCAGCGAACACGATGGGGAATTGCCGAACATACGCCGATAGTGCTATATGCCGGACGCATTGGCAAAGAAAAAAATCTCGATTGGCTTTTAGAGACATTCTGCCGGATCAAACATACAATACCAAACGTCCTGCTGTTTCTTGCAGGCAGTGGAGCAGCACGCGAAGAGTTGGAAATGCTGGTGGAGCAATTGGGAATCACCAGCAGCGTAAGATTTTTGGGCGCGGTTCCGCATAACGAAATGCCGACCATTTTCGCCGCCGCCGATGTGTTTTGTTTCCCTTCGCTCTCTGAAACGCAAGGGCTTGTTATTGGGGAGGCGCGTGCTGCCGGATTGCCCTGTGTCGTGCTGAATGCGGGCGGCGCACCCGAAACCGTCACCGAAGGCAATGATGGATTTTGTATCGCCCCCGAAGATTCCGAAGGATTTGCCGCACAAGTGGCACATATCCTGCAAAACAAAGGACTCAGAAAAACGCTGAGTTCCAATGCACTTGTGAACGCCCGAAATTTCACACCGAACAAGATGCTTGCAAGAGTCCTCTCTCTCTATGAGCGAGCGATGTCGCACCCGCCGCAGCCCGACCCGACTACCGAAGAGTTTTCGGGCGAATTGGACTGGGCAGTGATCGGGCAGTCAATCCGGCAAGCCGACCAACGGACAGTCTCTGTCCCTACACGAAGGAGTAAATCGTTCTGATGTTAGAGAACGCGCTAAATTTTTTGCTGCATTTGGATAAAGGGTTAGGCGACATCATTCTCAAATACGAGAACTGGACGTATCTGATCTTGTTTGCCATCATCTTCGCGGAGACGGGTTTGGTCGTCGTTCCCTTCCTGCCCGGCGACTCGCTGCTTTTTGCGGCAGGGACATTCGCCGCGATTGGCAAACTTCAAATTGCTCTGCTGCTGTTCGTTTTGGCGTTTGCCGCGATTCTGGGCAACACCATCAATTACTTCATAGGCAAGTTTTTTGGGGATCGTCTGCTTAAAAACAGCAAAATCGTCAAGCCCGAATTCTTAGCGAAGACCGAAAGTTTTTACGAGAGATACGGTGCAAAGACCATTGTGATTACTCGCTTTGTTCCTATCGTCCGCACTTTCGCTCCTTTTGTTGCGGGAATGGGCAAAATGAATTTCTCCACCTTTATGACCTTCAACATCTTGGGCGGATTGCTTTGGGTTGGGGTTTGTACTCTCGCGGGCTTTTTCCTCGGCAACATTCCTGTTGTTAAAAGCAACTTCAGCATCGTTGTCCTTGTCATTATCCTTATCTCAGTGCTTCCCGTCTTTTTCGAGATTATCAAGCACAAGCGCGAACAAAAAATCGCTTCGCAAACAACAGCGGCTTGAACACAAAAAAAGCGAGTGATGAGAAATCTCTCATCACTCGCGCTTTTATTACTGGGGGACAAGGATTCGAACCTTGGTTAACGGCTCCAAAGGCCGCTGTCCTGCCGCTGGACGATCCCCCACCACTCTTTTAAAGTATACTGTTGGGAAGCGATTTTGTCAAGGAGCCTTCGAGTACTTTATGTTTTATAAAAACGCCATCCGCCCTCTTCTCTTCACTCAAGACCCCGAATCGGCGCACGAGCGTACTCTTGAACTCTTAGCCTCTGCCAGCGGACTCGCTCTCAAATCTGCCCGTAAACCCTTCACTCATGCCAAACTCGCCACCGAAATTGCCGGGATCAACTTTCCCAATCCCATCGGACTCGCCGCCGGATGTGACAAAAACGCCAAAGCGGTTCTGATGTGGCATCAATTCGGGTTCGGATTCGTCGAAGCCGGAACCGTCACTGCTCAACCCCAGCCCGGTAACCCC
>CAZPZP010000152.1:0-7690 GCA_964591025.1 uncultured Chthonomonadaceae bacterium | reverse complement strand
CTGGAACTGCTCGCGTGTTAGCATACTTGATTTCACGATTCAGAGAAGGGAAGAGCTTCATGCCAAAATCATGGCTGAATAGTTACGAAAGATCACTCATCGCTTTACCTCCATTCTCATTAGACCTCTTGCCTAAGTCAGCGGGCGTAAGAGTCCACTGCGGGTACAAGAACGTACCCGCCTCAAATACAGTCGTCCTACGGACGAAATGCCCTGTGACGAGCGAATCGGTTGTCCTCTGAAGTCTGCATCCGCAATTGGTGTGATGGGACGGCGATTCCCTTGTGGTGTGCGTCCGCAGGACGCCTGTTTTTCAGGCGGGTACGTTCTTGTACCCGATCATGAGAACACTGAGGCAATAGGTCTATTATATCACAGGTTCCGACTGATGACAAAGGAGAAGTCAGAGCAAACGAAATTGTCGCTCTGACTTCTCCTTTTCGGTATTAGGCGTATTTCACGGTGACGGGTTTGCCGGTGACGAGGCTTTCGTTTGCCGCGAGTGCCAGCAGGGTTGTGCGTGCGCCGTCCGCATGAGTGGACTTGATTTTTGAGCGGTCTCCGGTTTTGACGGCATTGATAAAGATGCGGTCTTCGGCGGGGAAAATGTCGTCCAAGTCGCCTTTGATAATCTCTTCGTAGCCGGGTTCGTCGTTCTTGAGCAGATGGAGATGATGCGCCCATTCGGTGAATTTCGCGGCATGATTGGTCGTCCAGATATTGAGGAAGACGCTGCTACCTTTTTTCGCCGCACAGCACGCCATGATGTTCGCAATCGCGCCGCTCTCGAATTTCATGGAGACGACCATCGCATCATCATTGGTGTAGTTTTCGATGAGATTGGGCAGTTTTTGGTTGAAACCGTTTGCCGCATACGCGAACACTTCCGTCACTTCACCGCCGAAATAGCGGGCAAGGTCAACGGTATGAATGACCTGCTCCACAAACTGACCGCCGCTTTTTTCTTTGACAGGCCACCACTGCCCGATAGGGTTCTTCGAGAAGTAATCGCCGTCCTGCATCAAGGGCGGACTGCCGATCCATGCGCCATCCATCAAAATTACGGGGTCGTTGGCGAGCAACTCTTTGACGCGGTTGATCGATTTGCGGTAGCGATTCATAAAGCCTGCAACGGTGATAATCCCCGAAGCCTCGACCTCTTTCGCCAGACTTCGCAGATCGTCAGGATCGAGACCAAGCGGTTTTTCCACCAAAAACGGGACGCCGTGCTTGACGCAGGAGCGTTCCGGTACGCCGTGAGCATAGGTCGGAATCAGGATATACGCGGCGTCGAGGTTCTCTGCTGCCAGCATCGCGTCGGCGTTGTCATAGACATTGCCGCCGCCATAGGTTTCGGAGTGCTTTTGTGCGCGTTCGACGACGACATCGCAGAACGCGGCGAGTTCGACATCCTCGGACTTCGAGAGGTGCGGCAAGTGGGATTTCGAGATGCCACCGCAACCGATCAAGCCGACCCGGATTTTGTCTGTCATAGGGAAAAATCTCCTTCGATTGAAAAAATGACGCGCTTGTGTTAAGTCACGTTGCGCCGAGGGTCAATTCGTTTTTCTTTGCTGTGGTTCCTGCCTCGTTTTGCCTGTCGGTCTGCGAAGTTTCTCACGGCTCAACCCTGCCCGCGTGCCTTAACAAAGTTTAACTCTTGTTTAATCCCCTTTTAAGGGGGCGAACTTATAATAACCTATGCTGAATTTTGATTCAGCTGCCCTTATTTTCATTGTCTCATTGAAAGGCACACTCCTTATGTTTTCTCAGAAACGCAACGGTTTTACTCTGATCGAATTGCTCGTTGTTATCGCAATTATCGCGATTCTCGCGGCAATTCTGTTTCCGGTTTTTGCCCAAGCCCGCGAAAAAGCGCGGCAGACCTCCTGTCTCTCCAACTTGAAGCAGATCGCTCTCGGCAAACTGATGTATACTCAAGACTATGACGAGAGTTTTCCGCTCGGAGCCTATTTTCCCAATCCGGCACTGCCTGTGACGATGTGGTACGATATAGTCGAACCGTATGTCAAAGTCGGAGCGGCGGGCGTGATGAGTCCGGTGGCGGGTCCGGCAGGGCGCAAAATCACGGGCTTCTATGTCTGCCCAACTTTCAACAATACGCAGGTTCCGATGGCGGCGGGTGATCCGTCTCCGCGAGTCTATCCCGCCGGGCAACTCGATCCGGCGATGAGTTATGTCGCCAACAGCAACCTGATGCCCATGAACCACCCCTCGATGCCGACGCTCTATTTTGCGGGCAAGCCCACCACATTAGCGGGCGTAGAGACTCCCGCTCAGGTCGTCTTGACAGCACACGGGCGCGGCGTTGTTCCGGCAGTGGGAGGCGATGACTGGAATTCGGGCTGTGTCAATCGCGAAACCGGTTATCCGAATTTTCCCAACGCTTCGATTGGCGATGCAAGTGCGTATTGTGCGGCGCGGTATCGTCACAGCGGCGGCTCGGTGTATGGACTTGCCGATGGACACGCGAAGTGGTTCCGCAGCCCCTCCGATTCGTGGCGGGCGCGAAGTACCTCCAATGTGGCTTGGAGCAAAGTTCTTGCTCCGAACGCGCAGGTATGGTTCCGCGAGAATTAAACAGAGGGGGACAGAGGGACAGAGGGAAACAATTCCACAACAAGGACGCAAAGGACACAAAGAACAATTCAAGAGGATTTCTTGCATTGATTTTCGTGTTTGTTTCGTGTTCTTTCGTGGATCATTAGCATTGGGTTTTCCCTCTGTCCCCCTCTCCCCCTGTTCTGAGAAAAAGGGAAGGAGTGTGTTCAGATGCGAGTTATCGCGTGGGCGGGTTTGGCGTTGGTGTTGCTGCCAACCGTATGTTTGGCGGTGCCGCCGTCAGATGAATTGCTGAAAAAGGATGGCTTGGTGATCTCGTCGGGCAAAACGGTGGCGTTGAGCAAATATCTCACACCGGAAAAGCCGACATTGTTTATTTTTTACAAGCCGAGCAGTACGCTGGAGCGCGACTTTGTCAAGAATTTGCTGACGGAGGCGGGCGGCAATGTCGGGCTTCAACGTATTGAACTCAAAACGGGCAGTGAACCGATTGCCCAGAAATACGCGGTGACCGAAACCCCGACTGCTTTTGTCTATGATCGGCGCGGGCGTTTGGTCGCGCAAAGTTCGCAGTCGGAAGAGATCACGGCGGCGTTGAAAAAAGCGGCGGGCGTAATGCGGCTCGATTGGGCAGAGGACGGAGACACAAACTATGTCGCCTCTGTCAAGGGAATGGGTCGTCCGCCGGGAACGGGCATTTTGCGAACAATGACGCTCCAGCCGGAATATCTGCGTCATATCAACGAGCTTTCGATGAAGGCGCATTTCGCCGACGGCTATCTCAAACGCCGCACCAAAGAGATGATCGCAACTTACGTTTCGTCGCTCAACAAGTGCAAATATTGAACGTCCGCGCACGCGCGCTTCTTGCAGTTGCAAGGACAAGACATCAAGGACGTTGACCTCATTGGAACCAACCAAAAAGAGAAATCCAACATTTCGCCGAAAGAACAGGCGTTACTCGACTACGTGAAAGTTTTGACGCTGACGCCGGGCGATATGAGCGACAAAGACACCGAGAAAGTTCGCAAAGCCGGTTGGACAGACCCGGAAATTTTCGAGGCGGCGTTTATCACGTCGTTGTTCGCCTTTTTTAATCGCATGGCGGACGCTTATGGTTTGGATTCCAATGCGAACTATTGGCTCCCGCCGGAGCGGCGCACTTCGAACTATAACCCGCAAGGCGGTTCCCCGAATATGCCGCCCCCGAAGCCGAAATCCTCCGATTCCGGCACACCGCCAAACAAGCCATAAACCCGAAAACGCCCCTGTCCTGAAAGTTGGAACAGGGGCGTTTCTCTGCAAATGTCTGCTGTCTGTTGCTGCCACAAGGTACAATAGGCGAAATTCTCAGCCGAAAACCGTGTGAGATGAGGGGCGCACTCGTGATGAGGGAGCAGACCAATCAATTCGGACAGATCATCATTCTGAACGGGACGCCGCGCTCAGGAAAGTCGAGCCTTGTTGCCGAGATTCAAGCGACATTTGAGGGCGTGTGGATGAACTTGGGCGTTGATAGGTTTATGCAAATGACGCCCGCACAGTATCTGCCCGGAATCGGTCTGCGTCCCGGCGGCGAACGTCAAGACATCGAGCCGCTTGTTCCGATCCTCTATCGCGCTCTGTATGAGTCCGTCGCCGCTCACAGCCGATTAGGTCTCAATGTCGTCGTTGATGTCGGTCACCATGACGCCTACGCCGTGCCGCGTGGAATCCTCTTTGAGAGTGCGCGGCAGTTGAACGGATTTCCGGTCTTGTTCGTAGGCGTGCGCTGTCCTATCGAGACGATTCTGGAGCGACGACGCAATACGGGGTGGGACGCGGAGAGTTCCGCCGAATCCCCTGTACCGAGTCCCGTTCTGTTGTGGCAGCAGGAAGTTCACATTCCCGGCATCTATGATCTGGAAGTGGATACTTCGCTACTGAGTCCGAGCGAATGTGCCAAGGCAATCCGCAAGCATTTGGCAGAAAATTCAACTCCGGCAGCATTCCGACGCCTCGCAGGAATGGCAATAAAGCCCCTTGGAGAAAAAGTCACCTGATGGACAATCATACGTTTCTCTCGAATTTAGGAGTTGCACTGGTCGCCGCGTTTTTGGGCGGACTGCTCGCCCGCGTGCTGCGTCAGCCCGTTCTGATTGGCTATTTGGTCGCCGGTATCGTTATTGGACCCTATACGCCCGGAATTATCGCCAACAAGGAAGCCGTCAACTCTGTTGCCGAGTTGGGCGTCGCCTTGCTGATGTTCGCCGTCGGGGTGCATTTCTCGCTCAAAGAGATGCGGGCGTTGTGGCGTACCGCGATCATCGGCGGCGGCGTGCAGATTCTCGGAACGGTAGTATTGGGCGTGCTGGTCGGCTTGGCGTTGGGCTGGGGCGTCTATGGCGGGTTGTTCGTAGGGTGTGCGCTTGCATTGTCCTCTACCGCCGTCATGATGAAAGTGCTGGAGGAGCGAGGCGAGCAGGGAACCGCACACGGCAACGTCATGCTCAGTATTCTCATTGTGCAGGACTTGTCAATAGTACTGATGATCGTTCTGCTTCCTGCCTTGTCGCAATTTGCTTCGCAGGGCGCGGGGGCGTTGTCCGTTGTCGGCGTCGCTCTGCTGAAAGCCGTCGTGTTCCTCGGCGTAATTGTGCTGTTGGCGGTGGCGGGCATTCCGGCGTTGATGCGGCAGGTGGCAAAAACCGGCTCTCGCGAACTGTTCCTTCTCATGGTCATCTGTCTCTGCTTGGCAACCGGAGTCGCGGCGGATTATGCGGGATTGGGCTTGGAGTTGGGAGCGTTCTTGGCGGGAATTATGATCTCCGAAACCGATTATGCCCATGAAGTGTTCGCGCAGGTGCGTCCACTGCGCGACGTATTCGCCTCGTTGTTTTTCGTTTCCGTCGGAATGCTGCTCGAACCGCGCTTTGTCTGGCAAAATCTTGTGCCGATCACCCTGGTTGTACTGACAATCGTTGTGGGCAAATCGCTTGTGACGTTTTTCGCCGTCTACGCGCAGGGCTGGCACGGACGCACTGCCATTCGCACTGGCTTGGGCTTGGCGCAGATTGGCGAGTTCTCGTTTGTGCTGGCGACAGTCGGCAGTTCGCGCAATCTCATCCCGGCTGAAATTTCAGGCGTCCTGCTCTCTTCCGCGCTGATCACGCTGCTGCTCGCTCCCTTTCTGTTTTCCGCTTCCGACTCATTATACAAAGCCCTGAATCGCAACCCATGGTTTTCGTCCCATCTCAATCGGCAGGACGCACACGAGCCGCTGCTCCATTCCGAAACCGAAACCAATGCCCGCGTTTTGGTGATCGGATATGGGCGCGTCGGGCGATATGTCTCCAACGCTCTTTATGCTAAAAATGTGCCGCATCGGGTCATAGATTACGATATGAACGCGCTGGAAATCCTCAAAGCTCAAGGGATTGCCGTTCTGTTCGGCGATGCCTCATCTCAAACCGTTCTGGAGAAAGCGGGCTTGCAGACGTTGGAATTGGTGGTTGTCGCCCTGCCGGAAGCAGACACGTCCGAAATGACGGTGCGAATGCTCAAACGTCTCGCGCCGGACTTGCCGCTCGTGGTGCGCGTGCATCGGGGAGTGGATATACCGCGCCTGCGCCAAGCCGGAGCCGACGCCGTCATTCATGCCGAGTTCGAGGCAGGAACCGAGATGATTCGCCAAAGTCTGGATCGCTTGCGGTTTGCCGACAAAGACGTAGACGCCTATGTCAACGGGGTGCGCGAACACCGCTATCGCCAAGAAGAGGGTTAAAATCACTCACAAAACCGTCACCACAAATCTTCGGCGGGGAGGCTGACCATGACATCGCCGCGCACGAGAGCCTGACATCCAAGACGCGAATTCGATTGGCGTTTCGGTGCGGTAGACAGGCGATCCTCTTCAACTTCTTCCATCGGCGAGACGTTTTCTGCGCCCCCTTGTATCAGCACATGGCACGTCGTACAGGCACAATTCCCTCCGCAGTCGTGTTCCAAGTCGATTCCGTTGTCGAGCGCGATATCGAGGAGAGTATCGCCGGTTCGCGCCTCATAAGTGAGATTTTGCGGCAGAAACGTCACCTGGGGCATTCGGCGTCTCCGGTTTCGTGGGGACGGAGTAACTCCTCGGCATCGGTGGGAGTCGCTGTCGCAACGGGACGGAGCAGTTCGTCTTTGCCAATTTCGGGAGCCTGAGAAGGGCGAAGCATCCACCCCGTCGCGTGTTCGGGCAAAATCAGGGCGTGTGCCAGCGTGTCGCGGAGACTGTTGATTGCGTTTTGGATATTGGCAAAAGAACTGACAGTTTGGAGCGTGCTGCGCGGAATCTGAAACGTCACCGATTGTTTCTGTAATCCGACTGCCGCTTTGAGATAATCGCCCACCGAAGATTTGTGGACGTGCAGAATCATTTTGCCCTCGACCCAGACGCCCGATACGCCAATAAAGAGTTCGATCCTGTCTGCCTGATCCTGCAATTCGCGGCGAATATCGAACACTCCCCGCACGATATTGCCCTGTTTTGGGGCTTCCTCGAAGCGGGTTTTCTGGGCAAAACCGAGCGCGTTCATGGCAGCCGTTAGGACGCTGCATTCGCGGTGCGGTTCGACATTGAGATTGATCCAGTGTCGCCGCATGACGCCGCGCAGAATTTTGGCTTCCACATCGAGACGCACACCGGATGTATGCTTGCGTGTCAGCGAGGCGGCATCGGGCAAGTAGAACACCAGCGGAATCTCTCGCATTTCGCCCGTGGCGATCTTTTCCAGATCAACCACGGTTTTATGGTCGAACGTCGTGAAATAGAAATTTTTGCCGTCCGAGCGATAATTCCGCAGGGTCACTTTCAGCACCGTGATTTTTTGCGGGACTTTGCCGCCGAAAACACGCACGAGACAGCGCACCGGTTCGCCGCGTGAGTGAACCTTGGTTTCCGTTTCGAGAGTGAGGGTAACCCCGCCGATCCCGAATGCCGCGCCGATGTTGTCGAAAACCGTCATGGCGTGTGTCTATTCCTTGCTCGCGTCCTTTGTTAGAAACTCACCTCTCGCACCGGAGGTTTTTAACCCCCGTCTGGAAAAAACAAGCGTCTTTCAGACGCACCCATCTGTGTATGGAC
>CAZPZP010000151.1:0-7700 GCA_964591025.1 uncultured Chthonomonadaceae bacterium | reverse complement strand
GGTCGGTGGGTTATTGGGCGATGCAGACACAGCGGAATGAATTCCTCTGATAGGGGCGTTCCGCCGTGCCGTGCTTCGCACTCTCAAGGAGCCAGGGAATTTCGTCCGTAGGACGGCTGTTTTTGAGTCGGGTACGTTCTTGTACCCGACTCTTGCAAGAGGTCTAATGACCCAAAAACCTACCGACCCAACGCCCCACTCCGGTTTTCAATATGGTCGAGCGTGCCGTCGCTGAGATGATAAACGCAGTCGGCTTGCTCGACCATACTCGCATCGTGGGTCACGACGATCACTGCGCCCTTGCCGCGATAGCGTTGCAGCAGTTCGATGACGGTGCGCCCGTTGGAGTGATCGAGGGCGGCAGTCGGTTCATCGGCGAAAATAACTTCCGGCTGATTGATCATCGCACGGGCGACTACGACGCGCTGACGTTCCCCGCCGGAAAGGTGTGCGGGGTGGCGGTCTGCGAGATGCAGAATGTGGAGTTCCTCTAAGAGTGTGTCAATGCGTTCGGCGGCGGTTTTGTCGTTTTCAGGGGCGGCGACAAGAATGTTTTCGCGGGCAGTCAGATAATTGAGTAAAAATGGCTGCTGAAAAACAAATCCGAAGCGTTCCCGTCTCAGCCGTACCCGTTCGCTTTCAGCGAGGGTTGAGATGGTCTGCTCGCCATAGATAACTTTGCCCTCCGTCGGCAGCTTCAACCCGCTCAATAGATACAGCAGACTGCTTTTACCGGAACCAGACGGACCCATGATTCCGTAAAACCCCGTCGTCGGTATTTCCACCGAGATTTCCCGCAACGCATACGTGATTTTGTCCCCATCGCCATACCGCAATGTCAAATTTTCCGTTGAAAGGCTCATATTTACTCAAGTATGCGTTGGACACGCTCCGAATGTCAAGATAAACACGAATCTGCACATAATTTTTAGCAGACACTAAATTATAATTTTGCGGTACTTGACTCTCATGTTCATGCAGTGCTATAATTTTTTCTGTTACAACGCTCTATGTAAGATGTCTTATTGAAGAGCAGGAAGGCAATTTGTATGCGAGACACCAGAGAAGTTTTATTGAGAGTGCCGCCGTCCTGCCGACCTAAAGGCGCACACGATCACGAAAAATCCGAACTGACCGAGAGTATTGAAGAGTATACCGAAGGAATCTACCGTCTTCAAGAAGAGATGGAGATCGTCGGAACTGGTGATATTGCGAAATATATGTGCGTCCGTCCCGCCTCAGTGACTGTCATGCTCAAAAAATTGCAGGAATTACGCCTCGCCGAACATACGCCCTATCAAGGGGTGCGCCTGACAGAAAAAGGGAGAAATCTCTCTATCTCCTTGTTACGTAAGCATCGGCTGGTCGAGCGAATGCTGGTGGATTTTCTGGAACTGCCGTGGGATGACGTTCACGATCTCGCGTGCAAACTGGAACACTATATCAGCGAAGACGTTGCGGACAGAATCGCCATCGCGATGAACTTCCCGACAACCTGTCCGCACGGCAACCCGGTAGACGCGACATTCAATGACGGATCGCGCCGGTTAGAAACGTGCGCGGTGGGCGAAAAACTCCATGTCGTCAAAGTCACCGATGAACGGGTAGAGTTTTTAACCTATGTCTTGGATATTGGCTTGGTTCCGGGCGTCCATATCGAACTGAAAGCGCGAACTCCCTTCGGCGATGTGATGACGCTGTCCGTCGAATGCGAAAACGGCACAATGAACGATGTGTCGATTGGGCGCGATGTTGCCACCAGTATTTGGGTCACCAACGCGGGGTGGGACGCCGCCAAACAACCGGAAATTTAACACAACACATTGAATTTAACACAACACATTGAAATTGAAGAGGACAGAAGGCAGAGAAACGATCTCTGACTGATAACGGCAATCATGCTCCGAACCGGAAATACAACCAATCGTTTTGCACAACAGGCACAAGAGTCACTTGATGCCGATGAGATTTCGGGACCGTTTAGCCGCCCGTCGAAATATCGTGCAGGGCTGACACTCGCAGAAATGAACGCCAACGAATGCGGAACCATTCGCCGCTTGCTCGGAACCTCAGCGGCACGATTGCGCCTTCTCGAAATGGGCATGACGCTCGGTACGCACATTCGAGTTGTGCGCGTCGCGGCGTTCGGCGGACCGGTTGACGTTTGGGTTCGCGGCTATCAGCTGTCCCTGCGCCGCGATGAAGCGATGCTAATCTGGCTCGATAATGAGCAGGACGCCTGACGGAATTTGGTGTAGATACAATCTCAACGGACTAAACTCCGTCGCTGAAAGCCTTCGGCTGAGTATCCTGCGGACACGATTCTTCTTTAATGAGAATTGTGTGCGAACCGCACTCGGCGGCACGTCACAAAGCGACGGAGTTTAGTCCGTTGGTTTTCCTCGCAGGAAATGAGACAACAAAACAGCCATGAGTGCGGCAGCAGAAACGCGCAGCGAACCAACGCAAGCAAAGACATTGACGGTAGCATTTGTCGGAAATCCCAATTCCGGCAAAACGACGCTGTTCAATGCGTTGACGGGACTGCGGCAAAAAGTCGGCAATTATGCGGGCGTGACGGTAGAGAAAAAAGAGGGCAAAATTCGATTGCAGAATGGTGTCGCTGCCACGCTGATCGATCTGCCCGGTTTGTATTCCCTAACGCCGCAATCACCCGACGAGCGCATTTCTCGCGACGTTCTGATGGGACTTCAACCCGAAACGCCCCGCCCCGATGTGATTGTCAATGTCGTGGACGCCTCCAATCTCGAACGCAATCTCTACTTCACTTCTCAACTGCTCGATCTTGGCGTTCCCGTTGTCATCGCCCTTACGATGACCGATATTTCGGACGGTTTAGGCAGTTCTCTCGATGCAATTACCCTCCAAAAAGTTCTTGGTGTTCCCGTCGTTGATGTCTCTCACGGTATTCGCACCGGTACTGTTGCATTACTTAATACCCTCTCTGATTCTGCCCAATTGACAATGCCCCCGCCCGTTTGGAATGTGCCAGAAACAGTAAAGGCAGACATCGCCGCACTCCAACAAGCAATCCAGAACGAACAGCAACTCGACGAGCGCATGGCGTTTGCCGAAGCCGTCTCCCATCTAATGATAGCAGAGACAGGCGAAGCGGATCACGCGCTTAAGCCCGCATTGCAGAAATTGGTACGCCAAACGCAGGAACGCCTTGCCGCCGACGAGATCGATTTTGCAACTCTGGTTGTTGAGGCACGCTACACATGGATCGCTGATGTCAAAGCCAAAGTTTTCCCTGCGGCAACGGAATTACAAAAACCGAAACGCTGGGGCGCGTTCACAGCAACGGAGCGGATTGACCGGGTCGTGATGCACCCGATTTTCGGCTATGTCCTCTTTTTTGTCGTTATGACCATTCTGTTCCAATCCATTTTCACATGGGCAACGCCTCTGATGGATATGGTAGACGCGGCAATCGGCGCGGTCAAGAGTTTTGTTACGGCGAACATGACGGAGGGCGTCCTACGCGACCTGATCACCGAAGGAATTTTGGGAGGAGTCGGCAGTACACTCATTTTTCTGCCGCAAATCCTCATTATGTTTTTCTTTATCAGCCTGTTGGAAGACACGGGGTATATGGCGCGTGCGGCATTTTTGATGGATCGCGTGATGAGCAAAGTCGGTTTGCATGGCAAATCGTTTATCCCGTTGCTTTCGTCGTTTGCGTGCGCCATTCCCGGCATCATGGCGGCGCGAACTATCGGCGACAGAAAAGCGCGACTCATCACGATTCTGGTGGCTCCGCTGATGTCGTGTTCAGCCCGTCTGCCCGTTTATATTCTGCTCATCGGGGCGTTTATTCCCGGACGCGCTGTTCTCACCCTCGGCGGCAAAACGCTTCTCACACTGCCCGCTTTCGTAATGCTGACTCTGTATCTGCTCGGCATGGTCGCCGCATTCGGAATCGCGTGGCTCTTCCACCGCACTCTTCTCAAGGGAGTATCCCCAACCTTTTTGATGGAATTGCCGCCCTACCGTTTGCCGCGTCTGCGCTCTGTCCTGCTTCAGATGTGGGAACGCGGTTGGCTGTTTGTTGTTCGTGCCGGTCAGGTGATTTTGCCGATTTCGGTGGTGTTGTGGGCGTTGCTGTCCTATCCGCAACGTCTTGATCTTCCGATGGAACAACGCAAACAACACTCTTACGGCGGAATGATCGGGCGTGCCATCGAACCCGTTATTGCTCCGCTCGGCTTCGATTGGAAAATGGGCGTGGGGATTTTGGCATCTGTGGCGGCGCGGGAAGTGTTCGTCTCGACAATGGGAACGGTCTATAACGTGGACGAACCCGAATCGGACGCGGGCGGAACCAGTCTGCAAGATAAAATGCGCGATGACGTTGATCCGCGCACCGGCAAAAAAGTATGGACGCCGCTTGTCGCCATCTCGTTATTAGTCTATTATGTGCTGGCGATGCAGTGTATTTCCACAGTTGCCATTGTTCGGCGTGAAACCAACGGCTGGAAATGGGCGTTGTTCCAATTGGGGTATATGACCGCGTTGGCATGGATCGTATCGTTTATTGTGTATCAGGGCGGAAAGTTGCTGGGGTTCGGTTAAACTCAAAACTCCCCTCTCTTCTCAGGAGAGGGGTTGGGGGTGAGGTTATGGAACAGACAATTATCGTATGGCTCATCATTGGCGTCTCCGCCGCGTATCTGGCACGCCATTTCTATCAGGCGTGGCAAGGGATCGCACAGGGCAAAGGCGGCTGCGGTTCCTGTGGAAATTGCCCCAGCAGCAAAGCAAAACCGACGCCGGTGATGCCAAGCACTCAAGTTGTCGGAATTGATTCGCTTCTCACTGCCAAAAGGCAGCCTCCCTCACGCGGCAGCAACGATGCGTCTCCCCCAAAAATGTAAGCATTCCTCATAGAGAAATCGCTTAAACTCTGTACATTCGCCAGCGCGGGGGTTTTAAACCCCCGTCTGAAATGGCGTTCCGCCAAGCGTCCTTCGGACGCGCAATGTACGAGATTTATCTGTTTTGTCTATCATCTCGCGATCCTCAAAGGACACCATCAGACATTTTTGTGCGAACAGAATCGCGTTGGCATCGTGATGAAATTCTCCCTGTTGCATTTTCCACAGACCCGCCAGTCCATCACTCCCCAAATAGACCGCGAGAGCGAAATGTTCGCCTAATCGCCCCATAACGCAACAGTAGCCAGTCTCCTCACCGTCGGAGGGTTGGACACCGAAAACATCGCTGTCCCACATCCCATTCCAGGGAGCAACATCATAGAGTGCCTTCGCATTGCTATAAAGTTGACGCCATTCTTCAAGTGTCGGAGACATCCTTCTGTCCTTTTCCTCTTTCATCTTGCTCAACGATTGGCGAACCAGACAACATAATCGTTGAGCGGTTGATAGTTCACCGAATTGTGATCAGTCGCTTCCAATTCACAGAGGGGCAGTGTGAAGATGTCGCGCCCCTGCTTAACGTGACCAAGAACACCATACTTACCATCTCTCTCGGCAAGACTTAAAATCTCGATAACATCACCGACCTTGACAGGACTGCGATGTAATTTCTCTTCCACACGTGCTAAAAAAGGAAAATGAAGTACCTTTTCCAAATGCTCTTCCCAAGCTTCCAATAACGTCATTTCGTCAGCATCACCGAGAGGTCCCAGCAAATCACTGATGCCCGGATTGTAATCCGCCAAATGATCCCACTGATGATGATTTTCGATTTCAGCCACGACGGTATCGGAATCTTGGGGCTTATCACGAGGAGTTGCCAACTGAATTTCGTGGGTATCCAAAGCCATTCGTTCCCACCCCAACCCTTCGATTTCACTCCGTCGGATATATTCTGATGGCATAGCCCGCAGTGTGACGCTGTCCCACTTCATCTCCAGCGTTTTTTCCTCCGGGAAAATTTCTGTCACCCACCCTTGCCACCCTTCCAACAAAAATGCCGGATCATCAGGGCAAAGCACCCCCTGTTTGACAATAATCGAGTCTCCGACTCGAAATGAGCGTTGCTGCAACATGATCATTTCCTCCGAGTGTGAATAGTGGTGAGATTATACCTATTCCGTGACATTAACGATCTTAATTTTGCCCCATTCGCTCCATCCTTCGGAGAGAGTCCCAAGAATTTTTTGGGTTTTCAACTCAGACTCAATAGGAATCATTTATAGTCGCTAAGACTCAGTAAGACTCAACTGGACTCAATTCAACGCACTTGTTGATAGAAAAAGATCGAAAATTTTTCTGAAACAGGCAGGAATTTGGATTCCGAGCGGGTAAATTAGTCACCTATGAAAACTCAGACCGCACCCGCGACCCGCCGAAAGACCGCCGAGCCGACGCACCAGCCTGAAGACGCTCACGACAATTTGCCGCTCAATCATGTGCTGCATGGAGATTGCCGCGACCTGCTCGCCAAACTTCCTGCGAACTCTGTCGATCTCGTTTTTGCCGACCCGCCCTACAATCTCCAGCTCAAGGGCGAACTCTGGCGTCCCGATCTGACTCACGTCGACGCCGTCAATGACGAGTGGGATAAATTTTCCAGTTTTGCCGAATACGACAAGTTTACGCGCCAATGGCTTTTTAATTGCCGCCGCGTTCTCAAGGACAATGGAACCCTTTGGGTCATCGGCTCCTATCACAATATCTATCGCATCGGCTCCATTTTACAGGATTTGGATTACTGGATATTGAATGACATTATTTGGCAAAAAGCAAATCCGATGCCCAATTTCAAGGGGACGCGCTTTTGCAACGCACACGAAACCCTGCTGTGGGCGGCAAAATCGGAAAAGCAAACAAAGTACACCTTCAACTACAAGAGTATGAAGGCAGGAAACGAAGACCTGCAAGTACGGAGCGACTGGCACTTACCGATCTGCACAGGAGACGAGCGGCTCAAAGAGAACGGCGAAAAGGCGCACGCGACCCAAAAGCCGGAAGCCCTCATTCACCGCGTCATTCGGGCGTGCAGCAATCCCGGCGATGTCATCCTCGATCCGTTCTTCGGCACAGGAACAACGGGGGCAGTCGCCAAGAAACTGCGCCGCAACTTTATCGGCATGGAGAAAGAATCGAAATATGTTGACCTTGCCCGCGCTCGTATCAACGCGGTGACTCCGCCGCTTGTTCCCGACGAAATGATGCCGCCGCCCCTCGACACGCCCAAAACCAAAATCCCCTTTGTCATGCTCCTCGAATATGGACTGCTTCAATCGGGCGACACCCTCCAACTCGGCAGAAAGGGCGTCCTCGCCTATGTCCTCGAAGACGGAACCGTTGTCTGCAATCAGCATCGCGGCTCCATTCATAAGGTCGGGGCGTTGTGCCTGAACAAGCCCTCCTGCAACGGCTGGGAACATTGGCACTACATTGACAAGCAAACAAAAAAACTCCGCCCGATTGATGACCTCCGCGAACAATTACGCAAAATGACCGGCAAATAGGGAACAGGGAACGGGACAATTCAAGAGGTCGCTTTGAGATTTCTGCATTGTCCCCGTGTTCCCTGTAGTTCTTCTCTTCTCCGCTTCATTATCCTCCAAACGAAAAAAACGGGTGTAAACGCAAAATAAAGCAAGAGTTTGGCGTTCTTGTGTCGAATGAACGGGGCAGAATGCTTTTTGTTACTAAACGGTTTTCACAGAGGAGAATCACCTAATGACCCAACAACCCAATATCATT
>CAZPZP010000150.1:0-7729 GCA_964591025.1 uncultured Chthonomonadaceae bacterium | reverse complement strand
GGAACGCCCCCAGCAGAGAAATTCATTTCGCTGTACTCTTGCAAGAGGTCTAATGGAACGCCGAGGATGAGGCACGCTCAGAGGAAGAAAAGGAATAGGACACGAAAGACCTCAATGAACTGCTCGCCAATCTACAGGCGAACCGCACCCGTATCTGAGGAAACCTGATGAAATTTTCGACTGTGTATCTCTCTATACATCTCCCCTCGGTCTGGCGTCCCAACGGCACGGCAAATCCGAAGAAGGCGGTGCGTGCCGCGCTTGGGTCGATCATCTGCTGGATCGAGGTGTGCGCGTCGTCATTCCAGAAATCGCCGATTATGAAGTCAGAAGAGAACTGCTTCGCACGCGGAACACGTTCGGTGTGGCACGTCTCATCGCTTTGCGGGAACGCTTGGAATACCTTGTTACTGTCCAAATCTCGTTGCTGAGATTTTGCCGGGTGTGCGGGCATTTTAAATACCCGGCACCGTGTCCTGCGGACAAGCACCCTTCGGATGCGTTGCTCTTGCGCGAGAATTCCGCGTCCGAAGGACGCTTGGCGGAACGCCATACAGACGGGGGTTTTCAACCCCCGGTTAAGAGCAGCACTTCGGGGCGCGGTCCGACAAGGCTCATGTCTCCTCGCAGGACGTTATAGAGTTGGGGCAGTTCGTCGAGTTTGGATTTGCGAAGCAGTTTACCGAGGGACGTAATGCGCGAATCGCTGCCCGCTGTGGCGGCAATTCTTGTGTTGTTCGCCCGCATCCAACGGAATTTGTAGAGCCAAAACAGTTCGCCGTTCCGCCCAACCCGCTGCTGACGAAAAAACGCTCCGCCCGACGAAGTGACGATTACGGTAAGAGTGATCACGGCAAAATCGGCGAAAAAACGATCAGAAGCAGCCACGCCGCTGTCAGATCGAAACCGCGCTTGACCGTCGCCTCTCTCTTGAGCATTGTCCTAATTCCTAATTCCCCTTACGCATGGGTACAGAAGGTACCCAGCAACAAAGTGCAAGCGTCTTGCAGACGCGATTCCCTTGGATTTTCTCCCCTCTTCTAAGGAGCCTGCGACTGGTCAGGAGAGGGGTGAGGGATGAGGTAAAGACGCTGGATTTGTCCTGACGGGGGGGTGAAACCTCCGATGCGTAAGGGGAGTGACTCATTCGATCAGTTCACAGCGTTCTGTCAAGAGTCCGATTTCATACAGTCGATCAAACTCTACACTGTGAACAGTAACAGTTCAGGTTCGGAAATGTCGAGCATCGCGGACATCGAAATTCTCTCCTCACAACAAGCGTCATTTCTTCTTTTTAAGGACAATCTGATCGCCCGCCGACTTCAGAACGCTGTCATAGTAAGCGCGGATTTTACCGCCATCGGATGCCGGGAGTGTGCCGATTTTCTTGGTCAATCGCTCACTGATGGAGAAGGTTGTGCCGTTCGGGGTGATCGTGCGCTTATACGATTGAACGCCACAGTCGAGATCGATATTTTCGGGCATCTCTTCGGCATCGAAACCCTCCGGCAGATGCACCGTGACCGTGGACTGCTGAATGCCGTTTTCGGTTTCGACAATCGGATAGAGGCGAGCCTCTTTGGTGAATGGGTTGCGTGCCGCGCCGCGCCCATTGGCAGGATTCACCGGAATGATCAGCAGACTGCCCGCTTTTTGCGCGTAGTTCGGGGCGTCGTAGGTGATTTTGATCGTATACGCGCCCTCTTTGCTTTGCGGGTCGGTCAGTTTGTAATCTTTGAGTTTGCCGCCCGTCGCGAAAGACTGCATCAGCCCCTCAATCATTTCCTTTTGCTTGTCGGGCGGAAGCGTGCGAACCGCCGCCCGAATGCCCTGCGCCGATCCGCCGAGCAAGGTCAGTTCTGTGATTGCCGTCGCGCTGCCATCGGGTTTGAGTTGCACAGTTGAAGTCATGGTCGCGCCGTTTTCGTCCGGCTGATATTGCGGAACCGTCACAAACTCGCCTTTGCCCTCACGAATGACAAAGCCCTGCGCTCCGCGATCTCCATTGGGAATATCGCCGATGCCGACTGTCTCTGCCGTTGCATCGAGCCATATCTCTTTGCCGTCAATTTCAGCAAGTGCAATACAATGATTGAACGCGCCGAGAGACGGCAAGCCGCTGTCCACAGGGCGCGTATCGCCCGCACGAATCAGCACGGGATGCGCCTTGATCCCTGCCAGTCCCAACATGGTAATGAGAAGCGTCGCCTTGTCTTTGCAGTCGCCGTAAAGGTTGCCGTGAACATCAATGGCGGGGTGCGGTCTGAACGCTGAAATGCCGAATTCCAAGCCGACATAACGGACTTTGTTGGCAACATAATCGTAAATCGCCCGCACTTTGTCCCGATTCTCTGTCTTTCCTGCCGTTAAGTCCTTGACCGTCTTTTTGATGGCGTCATTGGGCTTGAATTGCGGCTTTGCCAAACCCCAGTACCACGAGGCAATCGCGCCCCAATCCGGTAGCGAAGTCGCCTCCATATAAATGCGAACCTCTTTGGGCGGCGGCATGGCAGGTTCGGGTTCGATGGGCTTTTGGTTCTTGATCTCCCAAACGTATGTGCGGGTTTTGCCGTCAGCAGAAAGCGTCTCTGTTGGCTTGAGAGTGTCGCTGTTGTACACTTTGTATTTGAGGGGCTTGTCGGCAGGGGTATTGACCGTATAGCGGCACAGCATCACGGGTTCGACGCCGTTGAAGCCCCAATATGTCCAGAATTGTCCGGGCATAAGGATCGGTTCGGTGATTTTCTGGTAGGTATAGTCAATCACGCACTCATCTTCGATGGCAGGCATAGAAAAACTCAGCGATTGCGCGTCGCTATACATAAGGTATTCGCTGTAGGGTGCAGTAACGCGAATATCGTCGGGCTTCACCTCGATTACGGTTCCGTCCTTTTTGATTGTTCGCGCCTTGATGACTTTGATATACTCATAACTGGAGTTATAGGGGAGAGCGATTTCGGCGAGATGCCGGGCATTTTCATTGTAGAGTTTATAGGTTTCGCGGTATTCGGAAACGGTTCTGCCGTCGGGGCTGACGGTGACTTTGCCGATGTCGAGCAGACGCGCATAGGGATGGTTGGGCGACTCTTTGGCACTCGGCGCAGTACGGATCGCCTCTCTCAGTTGGGCGTCGAGCGGCGCGATTGCGGGTTTGGTTTGTGTCGCGGGTTTAGGCTTGGTTTTGGCGGCGGCTTTTTGGGCAAATGCTGTTGTCGGCAGCACGGCGATCAGGATCGCCACAGAGACAGGAAAAATTCGCATCGGGTCTTGCTCTCCTCACTTGGAAGTCCTCTCTTGTTCGCGGGCAAGTCCGACGATTCCTCCCTGCAAACAAAAGAATCAGGGAGAACACGCAGGACACAGGGAAATGCAAAAACATCGATCCACGAACTCACACGAAAAAAACACGAAAACAATACAAGAATCAAATCTAAGATTCTTGTATTGTCCCTATGTTCCCCGTGTTCTCCCTGATTCTTCTGTTCGTCAGTCGCGGGCGCGGAAGGCGAAGGGTTTGCCTTGGAGTTTTGTCCAAGCGATTTTCTGTTCCGGCGTGAGAAGGGCGAGGGCTTTGAGGTTGAATTCGGCGCGGATTTTCTCGATTTTCTCTTCCATCTCATCGAATTTTTGGCGTTGTGCCGGTGTCATCTCTTTACGGTCAGGAATGCGGAGACGCATGGAGATCGTTTTGCGCTCGCCTCCATTGTCGTCGGTGCCGTTCTGTTGCTGGGTCTGCATGAAATCTTTGTAGGCGTCCATTGTGATCGCCGATTGCTGATCGCGATACGCTTGCAGATACTCGGAGGCTTGGCGGTGCTGTTCGGCGTCCATATTCAGCGGTTCAGCGACAACTTTGTCCGCAATCGCCAACGCCCCACGCCAACGCAGATCGATTTGACGCAAGCGTTGGATTTGCTCGCGGTGCAGAACGATTTCGACGGTTTTGTTGCTTTCTTCGAGGGAGGCATTCATTGTCTGTTGGATTTGCTGGCGAATATCGGTCTCATTGCCGCCTTTGGCTTCGATACGCAGCGGACGCGGCGCACTCTTCTGTTTGCCAATCTCCTCGATGGCTTCCCGCTGTGTAACACTGACGCCGATTTCGCCGCGCACATCGTTGCGAAGCAGCAGCGACAGGGCGTTATAGCGCAAGGGATCAACGGCTCCGCGCTTGGCGGACTGTCCGGGACGCGAACCGTTGAACATGGGAATTCCGGGCAACAGCGAAATTCCGTTGGCAGGGGGACGGAATGGTTTGGTTTCCTGCGCTTTTTTGTCGGAATTGTTGATTGGGACATCTTGTGCGAAAACGGCTGCGGTATGTCCCAAAAGCATGAGACTTCCGGCAAGGGCGAATAATTTCATTTCAAATTCTCCTTTTACGGGTTGTTAGTTTTCTTGCTCGGCGTTATAATGGGCGTGGTAATGGCAGGTTTGGGTTCCATCGGGCGCGGCAAAATTTTGAGTTCCACGTCTTTTTGGATCGGCTGCTTGTCGAAGCGAATGATCCGTAGGGTCAGCGTGTCGCCGGGGCGCAGACGCAGAGAAGTTTCGCGCACATCGGCGGAGTTGCGAACCGGCTTATCGTTGATTCGGAGCAGAACGTCGCCGGGCTGAATACCCGCTTGAAGAGCTGGCGATTCGGGGAAAACGCCGGTAATCCGCACTTGGCGCGTGACGTTGAGAAACCCTCTGTCTTCGACGGTCTCTTCCTCATCTTCGGGCGCGATGCCGATCCACCCGCGAGTCACTTGTCCGGTTTTGAGTTGTTCGATCACTGCCTTGATCTCGTTGATCGGCAGAGCATATCCCGTGCTGCTGACCACTGGTAATGCTGTGTTGCGATTGAATGTATTGAATGTATTGTTCCGGTTTGCAAATGTTCGAGTCCGAGCCAAATCTTGAGCGAACTGCTCATACTGTTGTACCATCTGATTGAGGTTTTGTCCCTTGCCTTTGGGTTCGCGCCGCATAGTATTGATGGGCGGCAGGGACGGCATAGGCGATGCAAAAAACTGTGAAGGCGGATCACTAATGAACGCGAAATCCTCGTTGAGTGGGATTGCGACGACGATACCGATGACTTCGCCTTTTGCGTTCATCAACGGTGCGCCGCTGGTTCCCGCTCCGACTGTTCCGGCGATTTGGAAAAGGGTAGGATAAAAGCGATTTCCCGCCACAGTGCCTTGTTCGCGTCTGCCGCCCACGAGATTGAGTGCAACCGAGTTGGGATCGCCGGTTTGGTTGCCGATAGACAGGGCGAAGTGTCCGGGCAGAACGGGCTGTGAGTCGCCGAGCGTGAGGGCGGGCAGGTTGGTTTGAGCCAGCAATTTCAGTAAGCCGATATTGAGTTCGCCATTGACGCCGACGATTTTGGCTTTGATGCGCGTTCCTTTGTCTGTGATGATGGTGGGATTTTCCATTGGCTCGACGACATCGGCGGTGGTGAGAATATAGCCGTCGCCTATCGAAAATCCTGTTCCAGAATTGGCACGGAAGACATTGAACGCTTGGGCGCGTCGTGCGGGGGCAGATTGTACTTGCGCCATTTGTGTTCTGATGGCGTCAAGTTGCATTTTCAGAATGTTGACGTGTTTCTGCTGCTGCGCTAATCTCGGATGATCATTTGTGAGAGTGCGTTTGAGTTCGGTCAGATCGCGCTGCTCTGTGGTCAACTTTTTGGCAAGGATATTGATCTGTTCCGTCATCACCGAATTTTCCAGTGTGGCGACCGCTTGACGACGATAAAGTTGATTGAAGTTTTGTACTTCCTGTTTATGCAGATCGCGCATATGTTGAAAACTACGCCGTTCTGCCGTCTGCATATCCAATCGTGAGAGAGCCTCTTTAGTACGCTTCTTCTCATAAAGAGTAAGTGCATTCGCGACGGATTTGTCTTGGCTTGCCAACATTACTTCATAACGCTTTAGTTCCTCCTGCAACTTTTCGAGGCTTTTTCGCTGGGATTCGTTGGGCATTGAGGCTGATTCGAAAAACTGAAGCGTGATCTTTTTGCGCTCATCTTCAACGGCGACAACGGCAGAGCGTGTCTGAATGGTAATTTTGGCGACTTCGTTTTGTATCTGCTCCAAAATCCCATCGGCGCGAACCGGCGCAACCGCCACAATTCCTAAAAGTGTCACTATCCATTTTCGCGTTACCATGCTGTTTTCTCCGAAGACGAGTAGGATGCGGGCGTCAGTGGATTCTCCAATGTATCAATGCCGCCACTGACATAGCGGGGCGTATCGCCGGACACCTGACCACTTGGAACGGCTCCGAGAGTATAGCGATTATCCATAGTATCCGATATGATGGTTTCGCCGTCCACTGCCAAAATTACACGGCGCGGCGTTTCCGTTTGAGGCTTGGGTTGGGTCTGTGCAACAAGAGGACGCTTGCCCCTCACTCCCGACCCTTCTCCCCTTTTCGCTCGTTCCTCGCGGGGAGAGGGGAGAACCGACTTTTCACTTTTCACAAGGGTAGGGGGAGGCGTTGCTGTTTTCATTTTGCTCACAAGACCAGAGACAACTGTTCGCTCGACAGGCGGTTGTTTTTCATAATTCTGCACAAATACAGGTGCCGAGGAAAGCATCTTGACTTGAGACTCCCCCTCTGCCCGAACAAGTTCGGGAGAGGGGACGGGGGGGTGAGGGAGAGCCAGCCACAACAGACCCACTGCCATCACTCCCACCACTCCGCCTAATCCCAAACGCACAGGTAACATTGGACGTAACTTTTGCGGTTCCGGTGCGGTTAAGCGGGCGTGCAAATCACTCCAATTGTGGCGCGAATCCGGCACAACGGCTGTCCGCCAATCCGCAACGAAATTTGCTGTTCGCTGCCACTGTTGATACTCGGCATGACACGCGCCACACGTTTCTGTATGAAATTTGACGTTTTGTATTTCTTGCTCTGTTGCGTTCCCATTCGCTGTCATTTCTAAAATCGGCGCGATTTGCCGACACGTTTTTGACGTTTTCATTTTCGTTATTCCCTCACTTCCAACAACGCGGTGACACGCTCTTTTAATTTGCGACGAGCGCGGAATACCCGCAATTTTGCGCTGGCATGAGAACACCCCAATATCCCTGCAATCTCCTCATATTTCATCTCTTCCACGTCATGTAATATAATCACTTCCCGATGACCGGCGGGCAATCCATGCAATGCCCGTAAAATCAACGCATTGGTTTCGGCACGCTCCATCACCGCATAGGGCGAAGAATCCTCGTGCGCGGAGGAATTCCAAAGCGGTTCCGGCAATTCGGAATTGTACGCAATTTTGCGCCGCTCCCACGATTTGATGCGGTCACGGCATAGATTGGCACAGATTCGCAAGAGCCATGTCCGCAGACTCGCCTCACAGCGAAATTTGCCGATGGCTTGATGCGCCCGAACAAATGTCTCTTGTTTAATATCGTCGGCGTCCTCGCGATGCCCTAAAAGGTGATACGCATACCGATAGACCTGTGTCCCATAACGGTCGTAAATGACGGCAAAAGCCTCCAATTCGCCCGCCCGACACCGGCTGATTAACTCCTCTTCGGTCATCTGTCCCGTCGCCTCACGCGAAAGCACCACGTTGTCACCTCTCCTCATTCGCAACAACAGACGAAACAATATCCCCAGCGTATCACAGAATATATCTTTAGTTTCCTGACGCGAACCATGACCGTGGAGGAGCGTGTTCTATAATAGACCTCTTGCAAGAGTCGGGTACAAGAAC
>CAZPZP010000149.1:0-7731 GCA_964591025.1 uncultured Chthonomonadaceae bacterium | reverse complement strand
TCAGCACCGCATCATAATTCAGCGGCTTGTTCTCTTCATTGGGGACATCAAACTCGCCAACTGCCTTCCCGTCTACCTTGACCGCCATCTTGCAAGGGTCTTTTCCTGCTTGCTGACCATAAGCCCGAATTTTCAGCAGATATTCGCCCGACTTCGGAAAATCGTATTCAATCGTGATTGATCCCTCTGAAGGCAGCATTCCCTTCGAGCCAGTGGAGTGCGGCAATTTCGAGAGGTCAAACTTTTGCGACCTCATGCGGCTTTCCGGCGTGGCAATAATCGCTTGAGAAATCTTCTCTGCCGCCGTCAGATACTTCTCCATGAGCAGAGGCGAGATGGACAGCACATCTCCGACGTTATCGAACCCGTACCCGACATCATCGGACGGAAACGAATCGGCAGGACGGAAATCGATCCCGAACAAATCGCGCACCGTATTGTTGTATTCTTCGCGATTTAGGCGGCGCATCGTCACTCGTCCCGGATCGTTCAGACTACAGTCCGCCTGTGACTGAATCGCCTCGATGCACGCACCGAGCAGATCACGTTCTTTTTGTGTCGGCATCGGCGAACCGGCAGGAGGCATCGCAGAACTTTCGACATTGTGCGCGACCTTCGACCAAGAATCACGATTCTTCGTCAGTGCCGCTATCGAATGTTTGCCCGCCAGATTGATTCCCGCCGCCGCATCTTTGCCGGTGTGACAGCCGACACAAAACTTGCCAACAAACCCCTGAACTTCCTTATCGAAGCGGACTTGCATGGCAGCGTTGGGCGACGATTTGCCCTTCACTTGAGCGGTAGCCGCCGCAAACAACAATACACTGGACGAAATTCCTAAACTGAGTCCAATCAACTTGGTCTTACTAAACATTCATCATTCCTATAGAAAAAGTGAGAAAGCGACCTTCGCCCTGTCATTATACTTATCTGATTTTGCAAAAAATCCTAAAAACGCAAAAAAATACAAAAATGCGTCATGTCTCTCAATGAGACATGACGCGAGGCTAAGAGTGACACTTTTCTTGTTCAGCAGCGCAAATGCCGCCTTCTGTTCCAGGCCGAAATCCATTTCCAGTGAGCTTCATTATAAGCCACTTGCTAGCGGCGACGGGAGTGCGCTCTTACCCAATGTAGTCCATTCTTTCCTCGCCGCCAGTGACCTGTAACATGACATTCGCCATTGCTCTGAGGAATATATCGTTTATGGGTACTACCCCGCCACGGATTGATTCTTCGATCCGCTAAAGTTCGTTTATGCACAGATCTGCCAGTGCAGGGATTGTTGTTGTATTGAGGTTGCATTTTAATTTCATTACTATAGGCTACAGGCGACTGCATAGCAATTATTTGATATGTTCCGGCATCTTTCCACAACATTCCCAAATAACAGAGCCATATACCTATCACTCCCAAGATAATTGAAGGTAGTTCGTCTTCCATCGTCAAGAAGGCAACAGACGATACTATCAGACAAATTAGTCCTTGGCTGTACTTCGCAGGATATTTTCTTGTTGCGCCAGAAAAAACAATCTGCCACATCGCCGATTTTCCCACCTTTATCAATTATTCTCGATTTCCAGAATTTGCGAGCGTGTCAAAGGGCGTGCCGCAGAATGACGGATATGAAGAATAACAACCATTGGCGCGTCCAATGCATCAGCGTCCTCATTATCCAACGAGAACAAGATGCGGTAATTTACCCGACTGCCCGGACGCCGATAAATGCCTTGGCGCACCTCTCGCTTAAACCTTTCTGGCGCACGCGGACAGCGTCTCGGAAATGTTGCCAATGTACCGAGCCATTCATTAAGCCCTTCACGCCATGCAATCGCAGTCTCCTCCGATGCCGTTTCAGCGAAATGCACCGTCGCCAAATCAATATCTCGCTGGGCACGTTCCGTGATACGAATGGCATACGTCACCGGCTCTTCGCTCAAGTCATCGCTCATGCAGCATCAACCTTAGCCTTTGGAAACATTGTAGCCTTCAATTGCTCCCAGCGTGCTTTTTCCTCTTCGAGTGTTATCGTTCGCCCCGCCTCCAAATCGGCAAACCCTTCCTCGACTGCCGCAATGCACTCTGCTTCGTCCTGTTCACGAGACATCAACGCATCGGCAATTGCAGAGACAGCAAACTCCCTGCGCTCCTCTTCCGACAGCATCGCTTGCATTCGCGAAGCCACCTCTTCCGGCAAATCAATCGTCAGAGTCATCACAAAACCTCCTTCTTTGTGGAGGGGGACGCTACCCCGCCTCCCCCTTCAACGCCGCCTTTTCCGCCGCGACCAACTCCGTTAAATATGTGACTGCCTCGGCAATCGGAACAGTCGCTTTTTCGCTCTTCTTGTGCCGTAAACCGACCTCGATATTGCCCTCCGTCAGACCCTTTCCAATCACAACCTGAACCGGAACCCCGATCAAATCTGCATCCTTGAATTTGACGCCAAGCCGCTCTTCCCGATCATCAATCAGCACATCCACGCCCGCCGATTTCAGACCTGCATAGAGTTCGTTCGCCGCCGCGTTCATGGCTTCGTCTTTCCAGTTCGCCGCGAAAACCACAACCTCGAACGGCGCAATACTCATCGCCCAGATGATCCCATTGTCGTCATGATGCGCCTCGATAGCCGCCGCCATCGTCCGACTGACGCCCAACCCATAGCAACCCATAATAATCGGATTCGACTCGCCATTTTCATCTTGGAACAGCGCGTTCATCGCCTTGCTGTATTTGGTTTCCAGCTTGAAAATATGCCCGACTTCGATCCCGCGTGCCTCTTCCAAAACACCTTCGGGATCACGAGGACTGCGGTCTCCTGCAACCGCCGTCCGAATATCGCCGTAGGCAGTCACCGCGAAATCGTGTTCCGGCGTGACGTTAATTCGGTGCGCGTCGTTCTCATTGGCTCCGACGATATAATTGCCGCCGTGCTTGAGTTCGTTGTCCACATAGATCGGCACATTCTCCTTCAAGCCAACCGGACCCGCAAAACCCACAGGCGCACCCGTGACCCGCATCACCACTCCTGCATCCGCCAAAACCACTTGTTCCCTGCCAATCACCCGCGCAAACTTCGGCAGGTTCAATTCTCTGTCGCCGCGCACCAACGCGAGTACGGCTTCTCCCGCAACGGTGCAGACGATTGTCTTGATCAACTGCTTGGCTTCGACCTTGAGAAACGCCGCAACCTCTTCAATGGTATGCGCTCCGGGCGTCGCCACAACCTCCGAATTTAGGGGCTTGACCGTCTCCATTACAGGCGAGTCCACCACTTCGGCGCGTTCGGCGTTGGCGGAGTATGACCCGCGATTACACCGCAGAACCGTATCCTCGCCCTGCTCTGTCAAAACCATAAACTCATGGTTCTCGCTGCCGCCAATCGCGCCGGGATCAGCCTCAACCGCCAAATATTCCAGCCCGCACCGCCGAAAGATATTCTCGTAGGCACGATAATTCGCTTGGTATATCGCGTCCAAATTCTCAAGATTCGAATCGAACGAATAGCCGTCAAACATCGTAAACTCACGCCCGCGAACTAGTCCGCCGCGTGGTCGGGGTTCGTCGCGCTCTTTGGTCTGTATCTGATACAAGTATAAAGGCATCTGGCGATACGAACTCACAAACGACCTCACAATATCGGTGACAACCTCTTCGTGCGTAAATCCCAAGAAGAAATCGCGCTTGTTTTTGTCCTTCAAGGCGAACAGCACCGAGACCGCCGAACGCCCTGTCTCATCGAGGAGTTCTTTGGGTATCAGCACGGGCATATGAACTTCCTGCCCGCCAAACGCATTCGCCTCTTCCCGCACGATCTGTGCGATCTTCTCATGCACCTTCCAGCCAAGCGGCAAATATGAATAAATCCCCGCCGCGACGGAACGCACAAACCCGCCGCGCAACAGCAATTGATGACTGACGAGTTCGGCGTCTTTGGGAACATCTCGTAAAGTCGGAAAAAAAAGTTGTGACGCTTTCATCTTTGGCGTTTCGCCTCCTCATTGAAATTTATCGAAGAACCACCCCCAGCCCCCTCCTTCCGAGAGGAGGGGGAGCATTGACTCCCTCCCCTTACGGAAGGGGAGGGTTGGGGGTGGTTCTTGCAAGTGGTCTATTGGATTTTGCCGCGCCCGATAATTCGCCACGCTTCAAGCACACTCTCACCGCGCACGATATACATGGTCTCGTGCAGATTGACGCACGTACACGCATGATTGGGAACGACCTGCACTCTGTCGCCGACCCTCAAGTCCGGATTGCCACCGTCCGCTTGCAGGTGTCCATGCTCTTCACTCGCCCCTACGAACTGCAAACCGCTCTGTCCGATAATCTCACCGTAAGAGCCGTCAGGCATTCTATCTCCTGCCAGCGTCTTTGTTCCGGCGTCTATCAAAACACGCCCATCGCTCCGCACACTGACCACCGTTGCCAGCACACTTAACGCACAATCATCAAGATTTCGTCCGTTCCTGACCTGCATTCTATCGTAAAATACGGAGTTGCCGGGACGAATCTCTGTCGGAAGCCCTTGCTGTGCCATGAACTCCTGTCCCGGCGTAGACCCCACGCTCACCACTTCGACTGCCATTCCGCCCGCTTCCACCGCCCGCTCTTGCGCTTCCAATATGGCGATCACTTTGCCGACTGCCCCCGCTCTCTCTTCCGCCGAGATTTGATATAAGTGTCCCTCATGCGTGAAGACACCGCGCAGTCGCAAGGACGATTCACTCTCGATTTTGCGGGCAATATCAACAGTTTCTGATATAGAACGGGTTCCGGCGCGACCAAGCCCCGTATCCACTTCAATCATCACATCCAAGACTATTCCTGCCGCCCGCATCGCCTCGGCATAGCCCTGAACCACCTCGACGCTATCCGCCCCGACCCGCAACAGACACCGTTCCGCCAACACCGCCAACCGCTCCAATTTGATACGCCCAACAATCTCATTCGCGATAAATAAGTCATCAAAACCCGCGTCAGCGAAAACCTCCGCCTCGCCCAATTTCGCCACCGTCAAGCCCGTTGCGCCCGCCGCGATCTGCATTCGTGCGATCTCAGCCGTCTTGTGCGTCTTGGTGTGCGGACGAAACCGTTTACCGCCAGCATCTGCGATTTCCGCCGCATACTGGATATTGCGTTCCAATAGGTCGGCGTCCACCAAAAGAGCCGGAGTATCCAAATCGTGAACCGAAGTCATCTGTTTTCCTGACATATCGCCCTATAATAAAGTTTCACTGCCAAACCTTAATCTGAAATCTGAATCGCGTCCGAATGGACGCTCGTCGGAACGACACCACGCCGGGTATTTTCAATGCCCGCTTCTTGCCAAAGAGATTGAAGTTTAGTGCCGATAACGCCCTGCCCTTCGACGTAGAAGAAAGGAGAAGGCATAGAAGCGTACCTCATAGGGTAAAGTTTTGGGACAACTCGAAGGAAGTTTCAGAGGAGAAAAGCGTGGTGTTGAGTCGGACAGTCTTGTTATCGCTTGCCAACAGCAAAAAAATGGAGTCGATTGTACGGAAAAATGCGTTTTCGTCGCGCATCGCCTCGCGCTTCATCGCGGGCGAAACCGTTGCCCAAGTCATCGAGCCGGTTCGCGCCCTAAATGCACAGGGAATGACCGCTTCACTCGATCTGTTAGGCGAAAGCGTCACGTCCGAAGAGGAAGTCGCCGAAGTTGTTGACACCTATTTGACCCTGTTCCAGCACATCCGCGCCCAAAATTTAGATGCCAACGTCTCCCTAAAATTGACCGCGCTCGGCATTGATATCGGAGAAGACCTCTGTTACCGCAATATGGAGCGTTTGCTTGACTCCGCCGGTTCCGAGCAATTCATCCGAATCGATATGGAGGGTTCCGAGTATACTCAGCGCACCCTTGACCTGTTCGCCCGTCTCTGGAACAGCCCGAAAGCCTATCGCAATACGGGAGTCGTCATTCAATCCTACCTGCGCCGCAGTGCCGACGACATTGCCAATCTCAACGTGATGGGCGCACGAGTCCGCCTCTGCAAAGGTGCCTACAAAGAGCCGCCCAGCGTCGCCTTTCCCGAAAAAGCCGACGTAGACGCTCACTATATCGCCCTAACCCAATTGCTGCTCGAACACGGAAACTATCCCGGCATCGCTACACACGACCCGAAAATGATTGACGCAACCAAAGCCTTTGCCGCCCAAAAACAGATCAGCCCTGACCGCTACGAATTCCAAATGCTCTATGGTATTCGCCGCGACCTGCAAACCCAACTCGTCAAAGAGGGCTACCGGATGCGCGTCTACACTCCCTTTGGAAATCACTGGTATCCCTACTTCATGCGCCGACTGGCAGAGCGTCCCGCCAACATCTGGTTCGTTCTCAAAAACCTGCTCCGAAGCCCGCGCTAATCTCACCGCCAAACTTTTTCCTTGACTTCCGGGGCGTCTCGTTCCATAATAGAGCGTTTGCGGGGTGTAGCTCAGTTGGTAGAGTACGCGCTTTGGGAGCGTGATGTCGCACGTTCGAGTCGTGTCACCCCGACATATTTCTACGTGTTTCCTCCCTATCGCCTACTACAGCACCAAATTCTACCCCGTGATGTGGACGGTTAGAGTTCTGAATCAACCCTTCGAGAATGCCGCATTTTGCAACTCATTTTCGGAGGAATCTATCTTAAAACTGTCTGACTGTCTCGGCGATTATCTGCTTTACTTGAAGCATGAGCAGGGCGTCACCTTGACCACCTACAAATCGTACCATGCCTCGCTGAACGCCTTCCTGCGCTTCCTGACGGACAACGGCTATCCCGAACCGTCCCTTGCCGACCTGACCACCCCTGCCCTGCGGCGATACCTGCATTCGCTCGGTGAACGTGGCTTGAGACCGCGTACCATTCACGGACTCATGGGAGCCGTCCGTTCCTTCTGCACATTCCTTGTGTCGCATCAACTCCTGACAGAAAACCCTGCCCTGCCGATACGGTTGCCTATCAAAGATGCTGCCATTCGACAGGAAGCCAGCGAGGACGAAATCGCTCTCCTGCTCCAAGCCACTAAACGCCAACGAATCCCCAAGCGTGCCGCGTTTCAGAATGCCGTGATCTGCGTCCTTGTCTATACCGGACTGAGACGCGCCGAATGCTGCGCCCTCGATGTTGCTGATGTGAACCTTGCTGAGGGATGGCTGCTTGTCAAATCGGGCAAAGGCAGGAAGTCCCGGAAAGTCCCTCTCTGCGCCGAAGTCAAGGACGCCCTCGCCGAATGGCTGACATTCAGACCGGCGAATACAACAATCCCTGCCCTGTTTCCTGCCGACATCAGACGCCGGATTCATTTCGAGGGAATGCGGCATCTGGTAGACGATGTGAAATATCGTGCCGGACTTGGAGACGCCAAACACCTGACGCCGCACTCTCTGAGGCACGCTTGCGCCACGCGATTGATGCACAACGGGGCAAGCCTCCATGATGTCATGACATGGCTTGGTCACTCCCAACTTTCGACAACGCAGCGGTATCTGCACACGTCGGAGCAACGCTTGATGAGTATTGCAAACCTTGCCGTTCCGAGACTACTTAAAACGCAACAGGACTCGGAGCCGATCAAGCCCGATAAGAAAAGCAATCAACAACGCATACGCCGCTCTCTTCGGTAAAGCCGACAAAATAGCCAGCAGAAATCATAATCTGCTGGCTGTGCTTTCGGAGTTTGAGACATCAGGCTTCTACTTTGCTCTCCATATCCCTCGCATCC
>CAZPZP010000148.1:0-7739 GCA_964591025.1 uncultured Chthonomonadaceae bacterium | reverse complement strand
GGCGGCGCGGCTTGCACAAACTCCAGAACGGCTTTGGTGAACGCTTCGGGTTGCTCGGCAAACGGAAAATGCCCGCACTTATCCAGAATGAGAAGTTTGCTTCCGGCGATTCCCTTATGGACAATTTCGGCGGTTTTCGGTGGAATAATGCCGTCCTGTTTGCCGTTAATCACCAGCGTTCGCACCTTGATTTTGGCAAGAAGCGGCGTCGAGTCGCGTGCCGCGTAATTCGCCGTGATCATCAATGCAACGGCGGGTTCGTTGGCGAGGGCAATGGCTTTGGGCGACAGTTTATAAAACTCATTCGCCTCCTGAATTTTGGCATTATAAGCATTGCCCGCTTTGGCATCGGCGTAATAGATTTCATTGAACAGCGCGAACGCAAACTGCATCGTAGAATATAGCCGCTCTTTGCTCGGCTTCAACTCTTTCGCATACGGCAGAAACGGTTTCAAGCGTTCGACGCGATCTTTGAGTTGTTTGTCCTTGCTTTTTGCATCCTTGCCCAATTGTTTTTCGGCAAACGCGATCAGGGCGTCCTGCGCCAAAGGTTGTGACAGCAAACCGTCAGCCATAATATAGCCGATGACATTATTGGGATGTGCGGCGACATATTCCAGACCGAGCATTCCGCCCCACGAATGCCCAAGGACATACCAACTTTTGACCTTAAGAAACTCGCGGACGCCTTCGATGTCTGCCAGCAGATTCGCAACAGTGTAATCTTTGACCTCATCGGTTCTGGGTTCGAGCGGGTTCTTAATTTTCAAGCGTTCCGATTCACCGCTGCCGCGCTGATCCAAATAAACGACATTGACTGCTCGCTCGATAGACTTGCCCCAAGGATAAAACATATGCGCCGAAAATCCAGGTCCGCCATGCAGAATGAGCAGATACGGATTGGTCTCGCTTTCACCCCGCACGCGAAAATGCAGCGTTGTGCCATTGATTTTCTCTTTGTAATCTCGGTCAAACGCCTGCGCGTCAACAACCGTGTTTACGGCGCACAGCAAAGCAACCACCCACAAAATCCGTTTCAGCACAAAATCCTGCCCTTTCATTTGACGCCCTGATTATTTGTTCGGGTACGTGATTTCTACCCTGATTGTCCAATGACCTAATAGACCTCTTGCAAGAGTACAGCGAAATGAATTTCTCGTGCAGGTCTCGTTCCGCCGTGCCGTGCTTCGCACTCTCAAGGCAAGAGAATTTCGTCCGTAGGACGGCTGTTTTTGAGTCGGGTACGTGATTTCTACCCGACTTACGCAAGAGGTCTAATGCCCCACTGACCCAATCGCATTGTGCCATGCTTGTTCGGCAAGGCGTTTCATGACAAGGCTTTGCTCCCAGCGATCCGAAAATTCCGAACCGTCCGGCAGCGTAATCGCATAGCGCGGCGGACCCAATTCACTCGCAAACGGAAACACATCGCCGGACTGTGCGCTTTTGAGCCAATGCGTCATTGCGACTTGCCATATTGCGACAAAAAACTGCGCTGTCGCTCCGGTTCCGTCTCCCACATCTACCTGCACCTGTTCGCCGTTCGAGATGCGCCCGTGTGCGTGGGAAGTGCGTTCCAGAACAGGCATCATACGCTCGATTGCCCGCTCGTCTTCCCAACCGTAAAACTCCCCGACAACCACAAAATGCGAGAGGTCGGCGGTGAATCGTACTTCGGGATAAGCCGCGATCAACTCCAACGCCTGATTGAGACTTTCAGGCATATTGTTGCGGTGTGTCTCGACAAAAAAGCATAATCCGGCGTCATTGGCAATTTGGCGTGCTTCCTTGCAGAATTTCGCGGCTTCAGGAATCGGAATATACGGCGTCAACGGCTGTGCGAAAATGAAATCCGCGTTGAGTCGCTTGGCACGTTCCACCGTCTGCCGCACATCGTCGAGCGTATGCGGATGATGCCCCAATGTGAGACGCAAGCCATGATTATCAAGCGTATCGCGGTGTTCGCGCTCGTTCTCGTCATTGAGCCAGCATTCGACACCCGCGAAACCCGCCGCTTTGACGTTGGCAAACTTTGCGTCGAGCGTCCATTCCGTCGGGCTGTTCATCGGCAGTTTGATCAGTGACCAGAGCGAGTGCGAAACCTGCAAGCGCGGCGCATTGTCGGAGCCATCGTTATAGCGGTCAAATTGTGCCACAAACCTCTCCTTATCGTTTATGAAAGCGCGGCAGATTATGGAGACGACGCCTGTTTGCGGTTCAGTTGGCTGTTCGCCCGCACTTTTTCGTTAGTCGCTTTTTGTTCTTCCGTCAATAGGGCTGACGCTTTGCCGCGATACTCTTTGCCGAGTTTAGGACCTTCGATTTGGCGTTCTTCGGCTTTGATTTCGGCACGTTTTTTCTGATATTCGTCGGAGAGGGCGAGCAAATCTTTTTTTTGCTTTTCCGTCAATTTGACTTGGGCAACTGCATCACGGTCAATCCCGACAGCACTCAGTTTGCGAATTTCGTCGAACATAGCATCCGCTTTTTTCTTTTGTTCCGATGTGAGAATGCCGTCAATTTCCGTATCACTCGACTTGAAAAGTTCTTGCAGTAATTTGACCTGTGCGACCAGTTTGGTTGGATCGGCACTGCCCATCGTTTGCAGTTTGTTTATTTCTGTTCTGACGCGATTGACAATGGGATCGATTTTGGCGGTCTGCTCTTTATCGAGTTTGAGATAGTATTTAAGGACATCGCTCGCCATTGTGCAGGTATAATCACCGGCTTTTTGTCCCTCCTGTGCGACGGGTATTTGCGACTTTTGCTGCGGTTTGGGAACCGCCGCGCCCTTGAATGGCGGGGTTAGCGGCTTTTGGGCGAGTGCGGCGTATCCTACGGATAACAACGCCAGAAACGAAAAAAGCGTTGTTCCAAATTTACGGGTGTTCATCGTTGATGTTCTCCTCAGAATTCTCATGAATGCGGCATCATTGCGTGATGCTTGCTTTGTCGGGTAAAACCCTCTTCACTGACGTATGCGATTTGGTGAAGGTTACAAAGAATCTACCCGATATTGCGCCTAATGTGAATTCATGCAGGAAAAACGCCCTGCGAAGACGAAAAACCGGTACGATGTATGTAGTCACGGCAGAACAAATGCGCGAGATGGATCGCCGCGCAATAGAGGAAGGCGGAATTCCCGGCGTTGTCCTGATGGAGAATGCAGGGCGTGCCGTCTTTGATGTGCTGAATGAGAAATTGGGCGGTGTTGCGGGCAAGCGAATCGCGGTCTTTTGCGGTTCCGGCAACAACGGCGGCGATGGGTTTGTTGTGGCGCGGTATCTCCATTTGGCAAACGCAAACGTCGAGGTTATATTCGTTGGGCAGGAAGAAAAACTGACGCCTGATGCAAAAGTCTATTACAATTTACTCCGCAAAATCAACATTTTACTTGTCGCTTACAAAGAATGGAAAGCCCTTTACTCGCCTTATGATGCGGTTGTAGACGCCATTTTGGGAACGGGCTTGAAAGATGCGCCACGCGGCGATTATGCAGACGCCATCGAAACGCTTAATTCTTGGGGGGATCATCCCGTAGTTGCGATAGATATTTCTTCCGGCGTCCATTCGGACACCGGACAAATTTTGGGCAAAGCCGTTTTTGCTCATGTCACTGTCACTTTCGGCTATCCAAAATTGGGGCATTTTCTGTTTCCGGGCGCGGCTTATGTTGGCGAACTTTACACCAATGCAATTGGTTGGAATTGGACAGCACACGAGTCGGGATCGAAAATCCAATGGCTGTATCTTTCTCAAGTCATGCCGGAAATTACCGCAAAACAACGAACCTGCGACTCTGATAGAGACGTCTCTATCCCGTATGAATTTCTAAAAAAACGCGGACAGGAAACCAATAAAGGAGATTATGGACACGTTGGAGTTGTGGCAGGATCGCGAGGCATGGCAGGTGCGTCCGCTCTCGCCGCACGCGCCGCCCAACGCAGCGGAACCGGATTGGTAACAGTGCTTGCTCCCGCGTGTGTTCAGCCGACAATCGCCGCCAAACTCGACGAGCAAATGACCATCCCGCTTCCCGACGCCGACGGTTCCCTCACAGAAGAGGCATTCGAGGCGATCCAACGGTTCGCACAAAAGGCAACCGTTCTCTGCGTCGGACCCGGATTGACCACAGAACCGCAAACGGTCACACTCATTCATCGCATCATTGCCGAAATTGACCTGCCGCTCGTCATAGACGCCGACGGACTAAACGCGCTCGCCCAAAATCCCGATACTATCAAAAAGAGAACACAGTCAGATGCTGCGCCGCTCGTCTTGACACCGCATCCCGGAGAGGCGGCACGCTTGCTCGGAACAACGGTTGACGCCGTACAGTCTGATCGAATAAACGCTATTCGTGAAATTGCGGCGAAATATGGGGCGTATGTGGTATTAAAAGGTCGCCATTCTCTCACCGCCGACCCGGATGGCAACGTCATTATCAATACAACGGGCAACCCCGGTATGGCGACGGGCGGTTCCGGCGACACACTGACCGGAATTCTCGGCGGATTTCTTGCCCGCTATTTCGCCGCCAAAACCAGTACGCCGCACCCAACCCATACTTTGGGAACCGTCGCGCTCGCAGTTCTGATGCACGGCGTCGCGGGCGATATGGCGGCACAAGAACTCGGCGAATCGGCACTCAATGCGGGCGACATTACCGCGTACCTGCCCGCCGCACTCAAACGCTTGGAGACATAACCTGTGAATGCACGAAGTCTGTGCTTGATTTCAACCCTCTTGGTCGGCGGCATCCCCGCGCATATCGGGGCGCAACCCTCAAAACCGAATACTTCCGCCCAGCCCGTGCCTGCAACTGCGGCAGGAACCCTTCAACTCCGCAAGGAAGTTCCCGGCGAGTTCGAGTATCGCTTCCTCACTTCCAAGGGCGTCTCGTCCGCGCCCAATGCCCTGCCCACCGGAACCGACAACCTGATTGCCCTTTCGCTGTCTGCTGAATACAAGGGCGGAACCCTCGAAATTCAAGACACCACACGCGGTGATATGGCACGCTTTCCTGTCAAAACCGGCAGCATGATCGCCCTTACCGAAAGCAGTTTCAAGTTCGTGCGCGTGGTCAATGTTCCTGTCATGAAGGAAGGCAAACCCGCAACAGGCGTTCTTGTCTCGTTGACCTCCGAAGACGGCTCCTATAACACCAGCCGCACGCTCCAGCCCGCCGATGCCGGAATTGCCCGCTTCGACAATGTGCCGCTCAGTCAAAAGATCACCGCCACTGTCAAATTCGGACGTGACGAAAAAAGCGGCATTCAAACCCTGACACGCAATCATCCTGCCGAAGGCGTCAAATGGGACACCATTGATGTCGCTTGGAAAGATGTTAAGACCATTGCCGCCCCCGCCGTTCCTGCGAATTCCGGCGCAGTCCCTGCCCCGACAGGAGGAACCGTAGCACCTCCTACCCTGCCGCAAACCACGCCCGCAATCCCGGAAGCAGCTAGCGGCGGCGGACTCGGCGGCGTCCTCAATACGCTGATCAGTTTGGGACTGCTTGCCGGTATCGCCTATGGACTCTATTGGGCATACCAGAACGGCAAAATCAAAATCCTGCTCGAACGCTTAGGCATCAATACCGCCACTCTCACCACGCCGGACGCCGGAGCTGTCGCCGCCAATCCGTTCCAGAAGAACGCCGCGCCCGTTCAGCCGATTTCAGACGGAACCGCCGATCCGTTCGCGGGCGGTACAGGTACAGTGGGTATCGCTGTGCCGTCCGCGCCTGTGGGTTCGGGACTACGGCTTGTGGCGACAATGGGAACATACGCGGGACAAATCTATCCGCTCACAGGCGGCACCATCGAGATTGGACGTGACGCGGCAAACGCGATCCCGCTGCCCAACGATACCAACGCCTCGCGCCGCCATGCCACTCTTCAGCTCAACAGCGCACAAATTATGGTGACGGATAACGCTTCATCCAACGGAACATTTATCAATGGCGTGCGTATCGCAACACAAACACCGACGCCGCTCAATCCACGCGACGAACTGACCGTCGGGAATACACGCTTCCGCTTCGAGGCATAGCCAACAAATGCGGTGGAATGAATTCCCCGCTGGAGAGTACTCAACGTCCGCCTTCGCGGACAACCTGAAATCGCGAGATTGTCCACGAAGGTGGACATTGCGTTCTTACGAGCGGGGAATTCATTCCACCGCTTGAGCAGAGGATAACGCTCCCGTATGCGCTCACGAATACTCATCGGACTTATCGCAGGAACCATCGGCGGGCTTCTCGGCGCGTTTCTCCAAGAGGCAACGATCAATCATGGCGAGATTATGCGGCAAACGCTCCTGCTTGGCACACCGTCTCGTCTCCTCCAGATCGACCAAACACGCAAATTAGCCCTGTTCGTCGGCGGTCTCATCGGAATGTTTCTCGGTGCAGTGAACGGCGTCATGGAGGGCAATTCCAAAAAGGTCGCGCAGGGTATGGGTATCGGGTTCCTCACAGGAACCATTATGGGTTATCTCGGATTATTTTTTGGTTCCGCCATCTATAACCTTCTTGGCGGCGGCGAAAGCGGCGGAATACTCTCGTTTGCGCGGCAGGTGATCGCCCGCTCTTTCGGCTGGTCTCTGCTCGGTCTAGGAATTGGAGCCGGCGCAGGTCTCGCGACGCGCTCACCGAAACGTATTATGCACGGCGCGATTGGCGGCTTTCTCGGCGGCTTCGTCGGCGGTTTTATTTTTGACCTTCTGGCACAAACCTATAACCCGATTCAAGAGGGCATCAGTGGTCAAGCCGGAACGCGAGAGGTCGGCGGACTCAGCCGTATTGTCGGCTTCACCGCTATCGGTGCGTTGACCGGCTTTTTTATCGGTCTCGTCGAGGAGTTGCTTAAACAGGCGTGGGTGCGGGTGCTTGCCGGACGAAACGAGGGCAAAGATTTTACCCTCGACAAACCGATGAATATCTTGGGACGCGACGAACGCTGTGATGTGCCGCTCTACGGCGACCCAAGCGTAGGCATTCAGCACGCCGCGATTCGTGCGGAAAATCGTCGCCATATCCTCATTGATGCCGGAACGCCTGTCGGAACCTTCATCAACGGTCAGCGCGTACCGCCGCAGGGCGAATTTCCCTTGAGCGATGGCGATACCATTCAGATCGGCACGCACCAAATCCAGTTTCGTGAAAAAGATACGGCAAGCAAAGCCGCTCGCCGTCCAACCGATGTGGCACGACCCGCACCGATCTCCATTCCGATGGACGCCGCTTCCTCGCCGATTGCGCCCGGATATGGTACAGTAAATCCGCCGCCGATGAATTTAGCATCGAGCGGAAGCGGGTATCCGATAGCAACGGGAGGCGCGATGCCCGCGATCCCGAACCCCTACGGAACGCACGCACGTCATGGAGGAGAGTTAGAAATGCCACGACTTGTGGGCATGGAAGGTCCTTATACCGGACAGATTATTCTGTTGACCGCCGCAGTAGCCACCGTCGGACGCGAACCGGATAAAAATGTAGCACTTGCCGCTGACAGCACGATTTCACGCAGTCACGCCCGAATCTCGAATGAAAACGGCGTGTTCATCGTCTATGATAATAATTCTGCCAATGGAACTTTCGTCAACGGAATGCGGATCGCGATGCAGCCGCTCGCTCCCGGCGATACCGTTCAATTCGGTTCGAGCAAATTTCGGTTTGAATAAGGAACAGGTCATTGGGTTGTTAGGTTATTGGGCAATTCCACTCACGTTTCTGT
>CAZPZP010000147.1:0-7847 GCA_964591025.1 uncultured Chthonomonadaceae bacterium | reverse complement strand
AAAGGCGCGAAGTCCGCCTTCGCGGACGGGAAGATTTATTTTATCGCGAGTCCCTTACAGAATATTAACCGATCTTTCACTCTCGTACACTTTTTTGTAAACCTACCTATGTCTGTACATTTATGACCGCATAAAGAAGATTTGCCTTCATTGTGTAGCAGACACCTTGATTTTCATCGGGACAAAAATAGGTTATCCTCCCGAAAAGCAAAGAAACCGCGCCTTGTGTCAGTACGGACATTGGCTTTACCTCAGAGATTTAGCAGCCAAATTTGCGTCGAAACAAAAAGTGTACGAGAGTGAAAACCAATCTCACAGGCGATTCCTGCATTCCATGACGCAAATCACACTTTCCCAACGATTCCTTCTCTTTGGGGAACTTCCCTTTTGCCTCGCCCGTCCTACGGGCGCGTTCGGCAAAAACAGGGCAGGACGCCCGCCAACGCACTTTTCGATTCCCACGAAGGAGACACAAAAACCATGAGCAAATTGAATTCGTTGCAGGATTTGATGATTGAAGAAATCCGCGACTTATACCATGCCGAAAAGCAAATTACACAGGCGTTGCCGAAGATGATCGCCGCTGCCAGCGACTCCCAACTCAAGCAGTCATTCCAAGCGCATCTGCAAGAGACCGAAGGGCACATCAAGCGATTGGAGCAGGTGTTCCAATTGCTGGAGATTCCGGTGAAAGCCAAAGTCTGCCATGCGATGCTCGGCATTCTTGAAGAGGGCAAAGAGATGATTGAAGAGGATGCTCCACCAGATGTCAAGGACGCCGGACTGATTGCCGCCGCGCAACGTGTCGAACATTATGAGATGGCGGGCTACGGCACGGTCAGAACTTTCGCGTTGCAATTGGAGATGAACGAGGTCGCTAAACTCCTCCAGCAAACGCTTGATGAAGAGAAAGCAACCGACGCGAAATTGACGACGCTTGCAACCCGACGCCTCAATCGAGAGGCAGTCGCCGCATAATTAGGGAACAGGGAACAGAACTGAGTTTACCCTAACCACAGAGGCACAGAGGAAGCACAGAGAATCCATAATAGAATCCCTGTGCTTCTCTTTTTGTGTCTTTTGTGCTTTTTTGCGGCGATTTTGTTTGGGAACTGGTTTTCGTGTTGATTTCGTGTATTTCGTGGTTCTTATGAATTGTCCTGTTCCCTACAGCCCGAAGGCTTTTTGCATCTGTTCGCGGACAATGGTGAGGCGTGCCAAATCGCCGCCGCCGACTTCCGCCGTTGTCCATCCCGTAAAGCCGATGTCCTCGAAGGCTTTTCGCACGTCCTCCCAAGGCAAGTCGCCATCAGGAATCTCCACAAAGGTATTGAACTTGCGGCTGAATCCCTTTACATCGCATTTGACGCACGAAGCCCCAAATGCCCGCATCCAGTCGCCGGGCTGTCCATATTTCCAATGATTTCCAATGTCGAAGTACATTCCTACCCAGCGACTCTTGAAGCTGTCCACAAACGCCATGAACTTCTCCGCGCTCTGCTCCGGCGGGGCGTCGTGCTTATAGAACATCTTGTTCCAAACATTCTCGACGAGGATTTGCTGCCCCAAACTCGCGGCAAGCGGAATGGCTTTTTTCATCTCATTACGGCAGCGTTCGGCAACGACCTCTTCCGCGCCGTCGTCGCCATGTCCGACAACAAGCAGCACGCCGCTTCCGCCCGCCGCGTGCGAAACGCGCAAACAGTGTTCCAGATTGGCGAGACCTTTGGCGCGTTCTTCGGCTTTAGGACTGGTGAGGCGTTGGCTCCAGTGCGCGTGATTGATGGCGTTGTGGACAAAGACGCCCGATTCGCGAACGGCTTCGCGTGCCTGTTCGGGCGTATAGTCTGCGGCTTCGTCCAAATCCACGCCATCGAATCCGGCTTTTCCGGCGAGAGCGAGACGTTCGATGAGAGATAACTCTTTGTCGCCGATCTTTTTGGTGATCATGCCGAGTTTGCAGGATAAGAGAATTTTCTTGCCCGACGGCGGCACGATCACGGGTTTCTTATCCTCGACGGCGGCATCAGCGGGCGTGGTTGCGGCAAGCGCGGCGGTAGTCATTGCGGCAGCTCCTGTGGTGATGAATTGTCTGCGCGAAGGCGCATCGTTGCGGTTCATTGGGAACATTTCTCCTTGACGGCGTGAGCTGAGTTTGCAGCACATTGTTGTCACCCTTACGGGAGTGACGATGATTTCTCTCTTCTACCCCGAAATTCCTTCTCTGCTCGGCATAAATCTTGCAGGTCGTTTTGCTTGGAGAGTTCGCGCAATATGGCGTGCGGGCAGGAGATACTCTGCATGGTTCCGCCCCTCAAATCACCCGCAGAGGTCATTCTGTCAGCCCCATCCCTATTTCCCCCCCCAAAAAAAACCCATGCCCGCTGGAAGCCTGAGTGCATCCTGTCAGGGCGAAAGGACTCTTCGGTGAAATTTTCACGCTCGCTCAAGGCAGGTCTGCTTTGTCTTGCCGCTATCGCCATCACCCCTGCAACGGCGCAAATCGCCTATATCGGCAAGGCAACCGTTCCGGGTCTCTCTACCAGTCTCTCTGGTCTTTCCTGTCCTTTGCTCAGTCGAATAGGCGCACCCGCGATTGATGCCGCCGGAAATCCCGTGATGCAAAATCGTCTCGGCGCGTTCGGCTCCGGCGTGTCCTACACGGGCGTCGGTAACCGCTATGTCGCAATCTCTGATCGTGGCTTTGGCGGCGGCGACTTTCTTTTCGATGACCGCTACCATACCTTCGATATTACGGTTGACCCACTCGCTGCCTCTTCTGACCGCGTGCGTGCCAATCTGGTGGACACCAAACTGCTTCGCAATGAGCAGGGCGTCTCGTTCACCGGAAACGCCGCAGCCTTCATCTCGTCTGTCCATGAAAACAATCTGCGATTCGACCCCGAAGCGATCCGTGTCGGCAGAACCGGCACGCTGTTTATATCGGATGAGTACAGACCCGTTGTCTATGAATTCAATCGAGATGGGCAGCGTTTGCGTGCCTTAAATGTGCCGCAGAAGTATCAAATCACCGCGCTCATCGGCACTCCCGCTCTTGAACTGCCGCCCAACAACACGATGGGACGTCAGACCAATCGCGGGATGGAAGGCTTGGCGATCTCTCCCGATGGCGGTACGCTGTTCGGATTGATGCAGAACCCGCTGATTCAGGACGGTGCGCTCAATAAAGGACATAATTTGCCATGAGATTTGAACTCTATTGCGCCTTGCGTTCACGGTGATAGACTAACTCGAATCGGGCGGGGTTCGGCATTCCTGCCACCGCCGCACGGCAGAACAATCGCTCGCCGGGCGCGACATACAGAACACGATTGTTGCTGTCTGCGATATTGACGCCGCGCAACTCCAAAAACTGCGTGTCGGGTTCTGCCTGAACCTGCAATCGTCGTTTGTCATCGAAGCGCAATGCCGCCAACGGCGTCGGATTTCGGCGTTCACGTTCGGGCTTTTCCATTTCGGCTTGCGGATCGAAAATCGCCAAATTGTCGCCGTCTTTGATTAATGCCCATTGCTGGATCGTATTGAGCGGCTGAAGGGTCAGTGATTTCGCACCGATCACAATCTCGATGGCTCCCGGCAGTGCTTTGCCGACAGGAGCAGCAGCAACTGCCACAGGCGCGGGTCTTTTCGGTTTGCTCAGGGCTTTGGCGGCAAACGCAGCAACGGCAAGCAAAATCAAAACGAGAACAAGCCATACCCACCACGGTATGCCGCTGTCCTTGCCGTCTCTTCCGTCTTTGGCTTCTGTTCCGGTCAGAGTTCCCGGCGTGCCGTTGGCTCCGCCCGTCCCATTCGCGCCGGAAACGCCTGTTCCGCCTCCACCGCCATTTCCACCACCACCGTTACCGTTGCCGCCCCCTCCATTACCACCCCCAGAGCCGCTTCCTCCGCCACTGCCCGCGTCATTCGGGAGTGTTTCGCTGGCACTGGGCATATCCTCCTTCGGCTCCCACGACTCGCGGGCAAAGGTCGGATAGCGCGGTGTTGTCGGCGCGTTCGGCAACGACTTCAAGTTCGTCGGAAAGAGTGCGGTCATATCTACCGTGAGATTGCGGGCTTTGGTTTTGAGTGGGAAACTTTGACGTGCCGGGGGAGTGCGATAGCCCATCTTCTGGATCGCTGCGGTCAGTTGGGGATTGTTCTTGCCGAAAAGTGAGATTTTCTCGCCCGTCGGTCCTTGGCTTTGGTTGGTATTCGTAATCAGCAGAATAATCGTCGAAGCGGCTTGGTCGGCAGGAACTGCCTCGGTCAGCGCGTCGAACATCGCTCGCTCGGTATCGTGTCCGCCTTTACTACCCTGCTGCGTCGAATAAGGAACGCTGTTTACGAATTTTCGGCGTGTCTGCGGGTCGGTGTCGAGTGTGGTGTAGTCAGTTTTGTCCCAAACCTGCATCTCCCACGCCATAGAGGACACTCTGTCGCCGGGCGTGAGCGTATTGTTGAGTAACGAAAACGCGAGGCGGCGCATGGCAATCGCATGGACGGGGTCTTGTCCATAATGCCCTGTTGAGAAACCGATCAAAAAGGCATAGCGGTCTTTGCCGAAATTGCCGCCGCTTCGCTCGACTTCGCTTTTCAGCCACTCGTTGATCTCCTGACGCGGCACATCAAGAACTTGGCTGTACTTTCCATCGCCCTTCTGCGCCCAACCAACTTGCATACTCGTCGCAAAACAAAAACACAGCAAAACTGCCAGCCAACGTGAAATTTTCATCTAATTATGCTCCCCAAAACAGGAATCTTTACCCTTGATACGGAATTTCCCTATCATCGGGTTCATTGTCCCTAAGATTCGGCAAACAAGGGGCAGGTTCCTGCAAACTGTGAGATAAGAAAAGAGAATATGATGCCTACACTAACTATTGAATTAGACACTCAAACGGAACAGCGACTCAAACGACTACAGACAACTCAAGAGAAGACGATTAATCAGACTGCCTTAAGAATACTGACGGACTCCGTAGCAGCCCTCGCAGTCAAATCGCCTGATGAGATGAATGACGAAGAACTTCTCGCATACTTGGAGGCAGAAGAGAGTGATTTCCAACCTACACGGGCAGAAAAAATTTCTCTTGAGCAAGCAACCTATCTCGTCGGGACAGAAATCGATCCTAACTTGATTGTGCAGGCGAACTCATGAGAACGCCGCGCAACACTCTTGCAGGAACCAGAGCCGAAGAACAAATTCAAAGGAAATTCTGGAGGAATTATATTTCTGCTCGTCTTCTTGGCGGGGATGAAACTCGTTTCGGTTCGGCTCAAGAGGTTTTTCAGCTGCCGCTGCTTAACCGTCTCCGAAGCGTACTGCAAGAGGATGCCCTGCAAGTTCCTGTTCTCTTCACAGAGCGACTCAGCAACCGTGTACTTGCGGTGTGTCTGCAACTCCAGAGGCAGACTTGTGTCATTGCCATCAACGCACGTTTTAAGATTGATCCGGAAGTGGTGGCACATACGCTGATAGAGGAATTTGTTCATGTCCAGCAAGTGCTGAATGGAGTAGATTTTCAGGCACAACGTCAGCAATACGCATACCATGATCGTCCCTATGAGAAAGAAGCCAAACAAACTGCTATTAATGTTTTAGGATATGAACTAGAGAATTACACTGCTATTCTTTTGCGTGAAGAACCGGCAGGTAATCTTCTTGATCAGGTAATAGTTTCAGAGGGAGGATAAGGTTCAATGGAGAGCCTCGAAGGCAAAATTCACCATGCGCGAAGCCTCAGCAACAGAGATTTCGCAGACAAACTGGTTCCGTATCGCAATATCGGGCAGTTGCTCGACCAACGCGCCGCTGAACATACCGCCGCCAATTTTTTGACACACGTTTCAGGAGTCACGCAAGGCGATCAAGTCGTGCGGAGTATGGAATTTTCCTACGCTGAGACATACTCTGCCGCACAAAACTTTGCTGTTCTCCTCGAAAATGCAGGAATGAAAACCGGGGATCGTGTTGCCACTTTTCTCACAAACGGCTGGCATACCGTTGTTGCCTATTTCGGCGCGTGGATGCTTGGCGTGACCGTTGTGCCAATCAATGTCAGCGAGGCAGAAGACAGAATCGCGTATGTTCTCGAAAACTCCGAAGCGAAATGGGTGCTGTCTTGGGGCGATCATGGCGCAACCTATACCACTTTGAGAGAAACACAGCCTCACTTGCCGCCACTCATAGATATTGAGGATGTGATTGATAGCAGTGAGCCGACAACTGATAAATTTCCGCTTGATTTCCCGCCTGATACCGAAGCCCTGATCATCTACACGTCAGGAACGACGGGCGCACCCAAAGGCGTTGTTCTCGATCATTACAATCTCATGGCGGACGCGCAAACTATCGCCGAATGGCACAACTTCACGCCCGCAGACCGCGCCATGCTGATTCTGCCAATTCACCATGTCAACGGCATCGTCGTAACCCTGATGACGCCGCTCTATTCCGGCGGCAGTGTGGTTCTCAACTCCAAATTCTCCGCCTCGAACTACTGGAACATCATCGAACAAGAAGGCTGCACTTGGGGCAGTGTGGTCCCAACCATTCTGGCGTTTCTGTGCGAAAAAGGCGAGGACATTTCGCAATACGATCTGTCCCGTTTCCGTCACCTGATCTGCGGAGCCGGACCGCTCACCGTTCAGATGGCACAACGCTTCGATACGCAGTTTGGCGTGCGCGTCGTGCATGGCTACGGACTGTCCGAGACGACCTGCTACTCCTGCTTCCTGCCCATTGACCTCAATCCTGAAGATTATCGACATTGGATGTTCGAGTGCGGATTTCCGTCTATCGGCGTTCCTGTTCCCGTCAACGAGATGCAAATTCAAGACAGCGACGGCGCAACACTCCCGCCCGATGTGCGCGGCGAAATCGTGATACGCGGGCATAACGTCATGCGCGAATACTTCAAGCGTCCCGAAGTCAACGCCGAAACCTTCAAATATGGATTGTTCCGCTCTGGCGACGAAGGGTTCTACAGAGTCGGAGACGACGGCTTGCCCTATTTTTTCATCACCGGGCGCATCAAAGAGTTGATCATTCGCGGCGGAATCAACCTTTCGCCTTTCGATATTGATGAAGTCCTCAATGCCATTTCGGGCATCAAAGCCGCCATGGCAGTCGGGTTCGAGAACGATTTCTACGGGGAAGAGGTCGGGGCTTATGTGCAGCTCGAAGAAGGTTCAACCTTGTCCGCCGAAGAGATATTAACCGCTTGCCTCGCCGCCTTGCCCGCCTCCAAATCGCCCAAAGTTGTTGTTTTTGGCGACACCTTTCCGGTCACCTCCACCGGCAAATACCAGCGCAACAAACTCAAACCGCTCTTCGCTGAGTGGCGCGGCATTCAGTTCCGGTAAAATTGATTCGCACCCCCTGCTGTGTAAAAGAAGGACAAACTCGAATGACACCGAAAAAGATCGCACATCCTCCCATTGTCTCCCATGAGGAATGGTGTGCCGAGCGCGTAAAACTCCTCACCCATGAGAAGGAACTGACCAAGCAGGGCGACAAAGTCAACGCCGAGCGGCGCAGACTTCCGATGGTGAAAATCGAAAAAGAGTATGCCTTCGACGGCACAGAAAGCAGACGCAGCCTCAAGGAGCTGTTCGACGGACGGCAGGAAGATTTCGAGGACTCCCCTCTCGGTTTTCCGCAAAAACCGACGTATGGGGAGTTGGGATAGAGGGTAGAAGGTAAGAAGTAGAGGGTAGGACACCCCCTTGCCACAGAGACACAGAGACACAGAGAATCCATAACTCACCTCTCGCAGCGAGGGTTTTCAACCCCCGTCTGGAAAAAACAAGCGTCTTTCAGACGCACCAACTCGAATTGACTC
>CAZPZP010000146.1:1764-7857 GCA_964591025.1 uncultured Chthonomonadaceae bacterium | reverse complement strand
TCCTACGGACGAACCCATTGGCAGTTTCTGCCTCTCTTGAAAATCACTGCCCGCTATCCGTGTTATGGTAAGGCGACAACCTTACAATTTGTGCGTCCGCAGGACGTCTGTTTTTTAGACGGGTACGTGATCTCTACCCGAAATTATTTGACCACTATGCAAACCCGCAGTTGGGGCGAAGTCGTTCATATCGAAGCCGAACGCGATGGCATACAGAATATTGCCGTTCAAGTTGGTGATGAGGTTCGCCGTGCCATCTGCTATCCTGAACTCACTGGCAGGGTTGAAGTCGGCAATCGGGTTCTGCTCAACACCGTCGCCGTCGAACTGAATCTCGGAACCGGCGGCTCTGATTTTGTTATCGCCATTGCCGACACAACCATTGAGAGCGAGCCGCCCGGACACCTTATTAAACTCCGCTATACGCCTCTGCAAGTTCCGGTTCTCGCTGTCGAAGCCCCCGAAAGCCCGCACCATAACATTATCGCTCAGTTTGAGACGTTAGCCGGGACGCCTGTCGTTTGCCTCGAACTTCACAGTCAACTTGCCGCCATCTGTGCCGCCGCAAAATCGCTTCGCAATGTCAAAATCGCTTATATTATGACCGATGGTGCGGCACTGCCCCTCGCCTACAGCCGCCTCGTTTCCGAACTGAAAACCGCTAAACTTCTGGATACGACTATTACTATTGGGCAAGCGTTCGGCGGCGATTACGAAGCGATCTCGCTCTTTTCGGGGCTTGCGGCGGCAAAAGTGGTCTGTGGGGCGGACATTATTATTGTCGGTCAAGGTCCGGGAAATGCCGGAACAGGAACTGCACTCGGCTTCTCTGGCATCGAACAAGGGATCGCGGCGAATGCGGCGTACAGTCTCGGCGGCGTGCCGATTGTTGTGCCGCGCCTCAGTTTTGCCGACGCACGCGAACGGCATCAAGGCATCAGTCATCATACGCTGACGGTTCTTTGTCGCGTTGTACTCTGTCCAGTCATTGTGCCGTTTCCTGTCTTGCCGCAAGCGCAAACAGACGTTATCGCTCAACAATGGCGTGTAGCACAATTTTCGCAAGTCCATGAGTGGATAACAAGAGAGGCAGACACTGGTTTGCTCGCCCTCGAACGAAGCGGAATTGCGGTTACGACAATGGGGCGTACTCTGGAACAAGAACGCCCGTTTTTCCTTGCCGCCGCCGCCGCCGGACTTGTCGCCGTTGAGCGTCTGCCCTGATTTCTCCTCCTCAATCGTCTGCTCGCCATCAATCGGGAACCTTCTTTTTGGGTATTTCGTCCTTGTATCGCTCGCGCCGGAAGTGACGACGGCTGGAAGCCTTATTGAAGACGACCTCGGATCATGCAGTCCGCAGGAATGGTTGCAGGAGAAAACTCGTGAAGATGAAGCTAGGATTGTTGGGAGCCACGCTGCTCCTCAGCGGGCTGTCATTATTGTCAGCACAAGCACAAACGCCGCCAAAAGCCGATCCGCAAATGCAGGCGGTCTTGGATCAACTCAAAGCGTTGGGCGGCAAACCGATTGAAAAACTGACGCCTGAAGAGGCACGCAAGCAGCCGACCCCCGCCGATGCGGTCAAGGCACTGCTGGCAAAACAGGGCAAAAGCACCGCCCCCGAACCCGTTGGCAAAGTTCAAGACATGATGATGCCGGGCGCGGCAGGAAATATTCCTGTGCGTGTGTATACACCAATGGGCGAAGGTCCATTCCCCGTTTTGGTCTATATTCACGGCGGCGGCTGGGTAATCGCGACGATAGATACCTACGATTCGACGCCTCGCGCCCTCGCAAATTTGGCGAAATGTATGGTTGTTTCTATCGAATACCGCAAGGCTCCCGAATACAAATTTCCGGCGGCACACGAAGACACTTATGCCGTGACCCAATATGTGATGAAGAACGCAGCAAGCATGAACGGCGACCCGAAACGTGTGGCGATTGCGGGCGAAAGCGCGGGCGGCAATATGGCGTCGGCAGTCTGCATGATGGCACGCGATAGAAATGGAATGATTCCCATTCATCAACTGCTGGTCTATCCGGTGACGGGCAAAGATATGGGGACACCTTCGGCAAAACGCAATGCCAAAGCCGCTCCGCTGAATGTGCCGATGCTGAAATGGTTCGTCAAGCATACGCTGGCGAGTCCGTCCGATATGAAGAACCCCTATTTCGCGATCATCACCGGAAACCTTAAAGGTCTGCCGGACACAACGATCATCACTGCCGAAATTGATCCGCTCCAGAGCGGCGGCATGATGTATTCGGAGAAGCTCAAACAGGCGGGTGTCAATGTGCGATTTATGAACTATGACGGCGTAACGCACGAATTTTTCGGTATGGGAGCCATCGTAGACAAGGCGAAGGAAGCCAACAAATTCGCGGCGGACGGCTTGAACACCGCATTCAAGAATACGACAGCCGGACGCTAACGATTCGTTCTTCCTTTTGCCCCCTCTTGCACCGACGGGAGGGGACATTTTTGTTGTCTCTATGCAGCATCGAAAATTTTGCTCAACGGGAGGGCGAAGCCGGGCAGTAAGTTCTCTTCTGTGAGTGTGTCGTCAATGGAAAGGGTCTGTGGGTTTGCGCCTTTGCTGTGAATAGTGAGGGTTTTGCTTGACGGTTCGACTGCCCAAACGACCTGCGAACCGGCACTGAGCCACTGCACGATCTTCAAGGCGAATGCGCGGCGGCGGTCACTGGGCGAGCGGGTTTCGACGACCAGATCGGGCGCAATTCGGAGATAGCCCGTCGGCGGGATCACAATCTGTCTGGAATTGGAGATAAACGCAAAATCGGGCGCGATAGTCGTATCGGGATTCTCTTCGACCACAAAGCGGGTTTCGGCGGCGAAGCACTTGCCGAGATTGTGCTGTTCCACAAAAACGGTAACATAGGCGGAAACCAGCGCGGTTTTATTGCCGTGTTCGGCACTGTTGTTGGGCATGGGGTAGAGTTCTCCGCGTATGAGTTCATAGCGGGCGTCGTGCGGCATCTCTTCAAGGTCGGCAGTGGTATAGACCCGTCTGCGCTTCGGCAGAGCGGAACCCTTCGGCGGCTCAAGGACAGTCATTGTGTTTCTCCTGTCGCGGCGAACAATTCGGTGTTTCTCTTTACCTTATCGTAGCAGACAAACCAGCAAGCGTCAACAACAGTTCACATTGAGTTCTTTTACTCAACGATAAATCGATGTTGGCGGGCATAAGCCTCAAGCCTTATATAGATTTCGTCCTCGTCACAGTAGTATTGCTTGTCGAAGTCCCGGAATTCTTTGGAGAATTGTGGATGCGTCTCCTCAAACTCCTCTAATTGGAGATAACGCTCGTTTTGATCGGCGGGAACCACACCCTCTGGAAAAATGGCGGCGAAAGCGGCTCGTGCGATGCGTGAGGCATTTGACGCACCCACTTGCTCCAAAGCCCACAAGACATTAAAAGCATAATCGCTCGAAGAATTGACGAAATACTGATGAAAGCCCCCATTGTCTACCTCCATATCCAGCAAATAGACACACCAGAAATTCTGCTCTTCTGTTGAAAGCCCCGTATAGCCATTCTTTTCCTCTTGCTCCATCAGAGCAAGCCATGTCTTATAGACAGGGTGATTGTTCATCTCATTATATATGATTGGTTCCCGTTCAATACATGGCGTCGGCGAGTGCGGGATGATCGATTCGACATAGAGGAAGCACAGAGATCACTATCAAGATTCTCTGTACCTTTTTTATGTCTTTTGTGCTTTTTTGCGGCGATTGGTTTTTCTTCGTGTTCTCCGTGGTTCTTTTGTCTGGTTCAGCGATTGGGGACACGCAGAGGGCGTTCGTTAGGCAAGACCCAGCCGAGGCGACGGGCGGCAATGATAGCTCCTTCGTGGTTTCTTGTCGCGGCAATTTCACGCTGCATCCGCTGAATCGTGAGTTGATCACGCTTGATACGGGCTTCCCATATCGTGCTTTGCTCCCGAACAGTGGCGGCAGATACAAACGGATACGCGGCTTTTAATCCGATCCATGCACTGAAAACACAAATGAACGCACAGCACAACACGGTTCCGGCGAGACCGAAAACCGAACGGCGCGAAAATGAAGTTGTGGGTGGTACGGGGGCGGCGATAACACTCACCTCAAACGGCTATACCTCTGCATCGTCACAGGGTATGCACCTCGATCAAATTTGTTGTGCCGGGATTATTCACGGGAACGCCGGCAGTCAAAACCACTTTGTCGCCTTTGCTGGCGATTTTTGATGACAGCGCGGCGTTACGGGCAACAATCAGCAGTTGTTCGGTGCTGTTGACCTGCTCCATCAAAAACGGGCGCACTCCCCATGACAACGCCATCTGCCGATAAGTTCCCGATTCACACGTCAGCCCCAAAATTGGAACCGACGGGCGATACTGTGCGACCCGGCGGGCAGTGCCTCCGCTGGTCGTCGCACAGATGATCGCGGCGGCTCGAATTTGGGTGGCAATTTCCACGGCGGCGCGTGCTACGGCTTCAGTGGTATTGACAGCAGGCTTGAAACGCGAAAGATAATTCTCATCGCCGCAAAAACTGTCTTCGGTTCGTGAGGCGATCCGTGCCATGGCTCGCACCGCAAGAACCGGATAAAGTCCTGCCGCCGTTTCGCCGGACAGCATCACCGCATCGGTTCCATCTAAAATCGCGTTGGCAACGTCTGTCGCTTCGGCGCGGGTTGGGCGCGGCGTGGTGATCATACTCTCCAGCATCTGCGTTGCCGTAATCACGGGCTTGCCCGCCTGATTGCACCGTTTGATGATCATCTTCTGCACCAGCGGAACCTCATCGAACGGCATTTCGACACCCATATCGCCGCGTGCCACCATGATGCCATCCACGACGGCAATAATTTTGTCGAGATTTTTGACCGCCTCTGCCTTTTCGATTTTGGCGATAAGCGGGCGGCAAATCCCCAGTTCGCCCATGATCTGCTTGAGCGGCGCGAGGTCTTCGGCGGTTCGCACATACGACGCGGCGACCCAATCTACGCCCTGCGCCAAACCAAACCGCAAATCGTCTTTGTCTTTGTCCGTGACGGCGGGAATGGACAAATCCGCGCCCGGAACCGTCACGCCCTTGCGCTGTTTGATCTCACCGCCCGCTACGCATTTCGTCCAAACGATGCGCTTCGGGGTGTATTCATCGCCTTCCAAACGTACCACTTTGAGCGAAATTTTGCCGTCATCAAGAAGAAATGTACTCCCGACTCGCACTTCCGCCAACAATTCAGGAATGGGCAGCGGCAATAATAACGCGCCGCTTGTATGCGTATGGGTTTCTGCTCCACCTTCGGGCAATGCAGGGACAAAGCCGATTTCCTGCCCGCGCTTGAGCAGGAAACTCTCCGTCTTAAAGTTGCCGAGTCGCACTTTGGGACCTGACAAATCCTGCAATATGGCAAGTGGTCGCCCCATGCGTTTGCTGATGTCGCGCAGATCGGTGATCACTTCGCCGTGTGATTCGTGTGTGCCGTGCGAGAAATTCAGGCGGGCGACATTCATCCCTGCGCTGAGCAGGGATTCCATGACGCCGCGTTTAGTACTTGCCGGACCGATAGTACAGACAATTTTCGTCCGCCTCAAATCACTCTCCCTGTGTTGCGTTGGGGTCGGTGGACATTCCGACAAGAACCGCTCGAATAAACGGATCGCTTTTCATTGCGGCTTGCATTTCGGCGCGTTTGGCGGCGTCCAAGTCCGTCAGTTTCACATCCGCCTCAGCCATTCGGAGTTGTTCGGCGTGTTCCTCGAACTCCTGCCATTTCGCCACAAACTCCGGGTAAGGCAGTGTCTCATGCCCAAAACGATTTGTGCCGATAAGATACCACTGATACTCGCGTTCGTACTCCATACAACCACCCCCTAACCCCCTCCTTCACAAGGAGGGGGGATCAAAAACTTCCTCCCCTTACATCGCTCCCTCGCAAGGAGGAATCAGATGCTCCCTCCCAACGCGAACCGCTCGCAGAGGAGGAATCAGATGCTCCCTCCCAACGCGAACCGCTCGCAGAGGAGGAACCAGATGCTCCCTCCCCCAACGCGAATCTCTCGCAGAGGGGGAACCAGATG
>CAZPZP010000146.1:0-1664 GCA_964591025.1 uncultured Chthonomonadaceae bacterium | reverse complement strand
CAGATGCTCCCTCCCCTGCGGAATTACCTCGCAAGGAGAGGAAAATTTGACTTCCTCCCCTGAAATGAAGCCTTCGAGAGAAGAGGAACTTCTGACTCCCTGCGCGCATCCCTAACAAGGCGGGAATGTATTGGCTCCCTCCCCTTACGGAAGGGGAGGGTTGGGGAGGGGTTATTTTTTGATATTATAGAACGCTTTGCGCCCCGCGTAGACTGCCGTATCTTCGAGCATTTCTTCGATACGGAGGAGTTGATTATATTTGGCGACACGATCCGAGCGGTTCGGTGCGCCGGTTTTGATCTGTCCGGCGTTGGTGGCGACGGCGAGATCGGCAATGGTCGAGTCCTCGGTTTCACCGGAACGGTGCGAAAGAATCGAGGTATATCCTGCTGTTTTCGCCATCTCAATCGCGTCCAAGGTTTCGGTCAATGTGCCGATTTGGTTGACTTTGACGAGAATGGAGTTCGCGATTTTGTTTGTGATGCCGCGCTCCAATCGGGTCGTGTTCGTCACAAAGAGGTCGTCGCCGACAAGCTGAACGTGTCCGCCGAGTTTGTCCGTGAGCAGTTTCCATGTGTCCCAGTCATCTTCCGAACAGCCGTCTTCGATAGAGATAATCGGGTATTTGTCCACCCAGCGCGAGTACATTTCAACGATCTCTTCGCCGGACAAGATTTTGCCTTCGCCTTTGAGATTGTATTTGCCGTTCTCGTAAAATTCGGTGGCGGCGCAGTCCATTGCCAGCGAAATTTGGTCGCCGGGAGTGTAGCCCGCTTTTTCTATGGCTTCGACAATAATTTTGAGGGCGTCTTCGTTGGTTGGCAGATTGGGAGCAAAACCGCCTTCATCGCCATAGCCGGTTGACAAGCCGCGAGCAATCAGGACTTTGCGAAGAGATTGAAAAACTTCCGCGCCCATCCGCAGGGCTTCGGAGAACGAAGGTGCGTTGAGCGGAAGCACCATAAATTCCTGCAAGTCTACGTTGCTGTCGGCGTGCTGCCCGCCGTTGAGGATATTCATCATCGGAACGGGCAGAACGTGCGCGTTGACGCCGCCGATATATTGGTAGAGGGGCAGACCGAGCGATTCCGCCGCCGCCCGCGCCGTCGCGAGCGAAACGCCGAGAATGGCATTCGCGCCGAGATTGCTTTTGTTCGGGGTATCGTCCATCTCCAGCATTCGGAGGTCAATGGCACGCTGCAGGGTCGCGGGCATTCCGGCGATTTCGGGACCAATTTTGTCATTGACATTGTCCACCGCGATCAAAACGCCTTTGCCCAAGTATCGCCCTTTGTCGCCGTCGCGGAGTTCTACCGCTTCGTGCGCTCCTGTAGATGCACCGGACGGCACCATCGCTCGCCCCATCGATCCATCTTCGAGATGCACTTCCACTTCAATTGTCGGGTTGCCGCGTGAATCCAAAATCTCACGGGCGATTACGTCCTCAATCAAATCACTCATTTCGACTCTCCTTCATGTCCTCAAAACTCTTGTCCCTGTGCATCGAAGTTTTAACTCCGGCAATTTATCAATAGGGAGACTATTCGCGGAATTATGACACATTCCCGAATCGCGTGTAAACGCTTTCAGAAAGAATATGCAACAAATTTGCGTTGACTCGTTGAAAAGGTGGGGGTTATGGGAGAAATTAGCAGTACAAGAGA
>CAZPZP010000145.1:0-7923 GCA_964591025.1 uncultured Chthonomonadaceae bacterium | reverse complement strand
TAAGAGTTCCCGCTGGAGGCATCGGCTCGAATCTCGGCTGTGTCTCCCGTCGAAGTTTCTCAAGAAGCGTATCATCGCGTACTTCGTCAGGGTCGGGAATCCCCTTATAAGTCAAGCCGCCCAATATAGCCTCATCACGAACTGGCGGTTCAATCGCAATCTTGTCGAGTGTAATCCTTGGGTTGGGAGACTCAACGGGTTCAATCTCTCCAACCGTTATACTTTGAGGCGGCATAATTGCTCCCGTAATCGCAAGAGGCGTATCAGAGACAAGAAGATTTTTCCCGAACAAAGCAATCACCGTGACAAGTAACGCCGACGCCGAAACTGCCCGCGCTAACAATACACGTCGTACAACCGCTACCCCAATCGGACAGTCTTTTGTCAGAACTGTGCCGTCTGCCCGTTGGTAGTAGCGCACGCACAGTTTGCCCTCTTTCTCGCGGATAAGATTTTCTGCCTCCTGGCGTGTCATCTCCGAAAGATTGTAGACGTTTTTGCGGCACAGACCGCAATAGCGCGTCTGCTCGTCGCCTTTCATAGTGTTCCACGACGAGTGACATGGTGATGCCACACGCACATCTGCCAGCAACGGAATAGCGGTCTTCATGGGTTTTCCTCCCAAACGGTTCAGTTTCACAAGAAATTTCAGTGTTCTGTGTACTGTTACGATACCCCTGCGCCCCAAAAGGTTCACTCTAAATTTGCATCACTAAGGGACTTACGAAAAAATCATTCTTCCACCCTCATTGGGCGACTAAAGTCACTGCTGTAAAGGCGCGAAAGCGAACTTCGCGGGCTGGAAGAAGTATTTATTCGCGAGTCCCTAAGTCTCTTTCAAGGCTCAACGATGTTCGCCGCAAACTCCGGCGCGACCATGTGAAAATGTCTGAGATTCAAGGTCACGATTAAATCGACATTGGCTTTGCGTCCTGCATAGACAATGAGAGCATCGTAAATGATTCCGCCCCTCAGATTGAATTGAGTGTTCCGCTCAATCACTTCAAGGTAGTCTTCGGCGGACAATTCGACGATCTCGAAGAAGGGCAGAATATCTGTCTTTATTGTCTGCCTTACCCAATGAGGAGTCATCGGCGGGTGAACTGGCATTCCAGACAAAATGCTGAACACTTCAGCAAGAGAATGTGCCGACAAAACCCCTTGGAACTCCCCGTCTTTTATCCGTTCCAACCAAGCAAATGCGCGAGAATGTTTTGGATGCGAGACATAAATTGCTGCCACAGCCGTTGAACTGTCTAATTGGACTCGCTTCATTTAGATGGACTGCCCCAAATATGCTGCATTCGCTCCTCGCGCATTTTCTCAATGGCATCTTCAATGGGTTCGAGTGGAATTGCCGTTATAATAAGCAATCCGTTTCTTTCCTCCACAGGGGGCGTTAATTCCGATGCGGCAACCCCATGTCCATTGGTTTCCCCCAAAGCAAATGCCTTTTTCGTGAAATGAATTCCATTCGCGTCGGTTTCCAAGCGAAAATGCGTTCCGGGCTGCAAATTTAGTTCTTCCCGAATTGCTGCCGGAATGACCAATGCCCCCTCATCATTCATTACAACAGTTTCGTCGAACATTGCCTCACTCCTCGCCTCTTATCGCATTGGTGTCTTGCACTACGGCTCGATAATCTTTGCTGCAAACTCCGGTGCGGCACGATGAAAGTCATCAAGATTAAGTGTCACAATCAAATCCACATTGGCTTTTCTTGCCGCGTGAATAATCAGTGCATCATAGGCAATAGCACCAATAAGCCCTTTCGTCACAAGGTCTTGGATATAGCGAGATAATCGTCCTGCTCCAAAGGGACAATGTGAAAATAGGGAATTACTTCCCGCTTCAGCAAGTCAAGGGCTTCTCGCGGAGTAATGATCGGCTTATTCGCCAATTTTGTCGCAACAGTATAGAACTCCGCCAGCGAGTGAGTTGACAAATATCCTGTGACTTCTCGGCGTTGAATTTTTTGAAGCCATTGCAAAGCATCTTGATGTCTTGGGTGCCCTGTTTGCACAGCAGCGGCGAGAACAGAGGTATCGGTCAAGACACGCAAGAGTCTACTCATTGTCTATCCCCATGATATGCCGCATTCGCTCTTCACGCATTTCGACAATCAAGTCTTCCACAGGACGAGTAAGCGAGGCTGTGATGAAGAGATGACCGTCAATTTCGGTCACAGCAGATTCGGATTCATCCTCTTTGCTGAGATGAATCTTGCCTGTTTCGGTTTTGACTCGCAAGCGTGAACCGGGTTGTAATCCGATGTCTGCCTGTATCTCTTTAGGGAGAGTCAGCGTAATTGTTCCGCGAGAATCCATGACAACGGTTTCGTCGAACATACTCAACCTCACTCTCAGAAACTGGGAATCGGCATGAATCGTTCTCCGCTCTCCGCGTCAATCTCGCCCACGATGCGGCGCAAATCGGCTTCGGAAACGTCTTCGATGCCTTCTTCCGAGATGGTTTTCGCCAATGGCAATACCTTTTGCCAGCCGCCCGTCGCCGCGTCCAAATCGGCGGCAATATCGAGCAGAAGCAACGCCTCTTTCAACGCTTCGTCACGGTTCATATTGCGAAACGGCTTTTTCGTCTTGATGATGTAATCGAAGACACCGCGAATCTGCATCGAGCCGCTTCCTGCCGCGCCGAACTCGGTACTCTCAAAGCGTGCGCCCATGCCGTCATAAAAGAAAATGCGCCCCTCACTCGACTCGCGATCAAACGTCGTCAGAATCGGAATGAATCCACCAATGCCCTGCAAGGCTTCGGGAATTCCGGCGCGAACCACTTTTGCCAGTTCCGCCAATTTCCCGTCAAGACTCATCTGCTGCAAATACGTCCGCTCGAACAACTTGAAGGCTGTCCGCAGGTAACGTACAACTTCCATTGCCCGCGCAAACGATCCGCTGATCGCCAACAGCGTGTAATCGTCAATCGGCAGAACTTTTTCGGCTTTGTCGTACATAACGGCAAAACTCGCAGTTGCCCGTCGATCCCCGACATTGATCACGCCTTTGTCATATTTCACGGAGATAACTGTTGTACCGTGAATATCCAAAACGCCTGAACCCTCACCTACCCCTTTACCGCCGGGCGAATCGTAAGGGCGTGCCAACGGGTGTCCGCTTCGTTCGAGCAGACTCCACATATCCGGTGCTAAATCTAACATCATTCACCTTTTATTATGATGAACCACGGAGGACACGGAGAAAAACCAATGCAATGATCCACGAAAAAACACGAAAAGGCACGAAATCAAGTCACAAAATCAAAAAAGCACTCTTGTTGAATTGTCCCTGTGTCCCCTGTGGTTCTTTTGTTTTTCTCCGTGTCCTCCGTGGTTCGATTTGTTTTTACTGACCGCTGCGCTGTCGGTAGCGGCGTGCCGCATCGGGATCGACCCGCTTCATACGTTTGAGGAGATCGCTCGTATCGGGTCGGGTCACTTCCGGGCGTCCGGGTGCATCGCCGTCGCCGGGTCTGCGTGTCGGTTCGACGGGGGCGGGCATTGTGCGTCGCTCTTCACCTGTGAATATCATGGGAGGTGTCTCCTTCTTGTAGTAAAGCCGCCGAAGAAAAAATTTGTTCGGACGGGCGGGAATCAACATCTCAAAGTGTCGTTACAGCCATTCACTTGGCTTACGCTCAATGACAGCAACAACGTCAGCCAAAGTTTCAGCATTCGCGAACTCGTTATTGAGTTCGCTCAAGTTCGGTTCGACAAGCGGATTCATGTCGAACAGAGTATCTTCGCCGTTATGCGAGAAAATCACGCCGTTCCAGCCAATACTGCGAACGGCGGATGGAAACCGTTCCACAAACCACCCGCGCAGAAATGCACGGGTATCGGAGGGCGGACAAACAATCGCGGCATCAATACGGGCATCGGTGACAAGGCGACGCATCGCTCCCGACTGCTCTAAGCCATAATACAAACTCTGCTCAGGGTCAACATCATGATAAGCGAGGTCGAGGCTTTGCAGATAATCGTCGCCCCAGCCCAGCCCCTCTGCCTCACGAAATTGTTCCAGCAGTTGATATTTCGCGACCCAGTCCAGCCGATCCGCCAAACTCATCGGGTCGGTTTCCAGTGCCGTCAAAACCGCGTCCCACTCGGTCAGCGTCCAGTCAGTGTCTTCGTCTTTGCCGCGCAGTCGCTTCTCCGCTTCCTGCTGATACAGACGCTGAATCTCAATCGCTGTTATGGGCGGTGCGCTGTGCTGCTCGGCGGTTTGTTTTAAGGTCAAATCGCGGGAAAAACTCTTTGCCGCCTGCATCGGATTCGTCAGTTTGATCGGCGCAGTCAGTCCCATCTCCAAGAGCGTGAGAACGCACGCGGTTGTTCCAATTTTGAGAGCCGTCGCATACTCGCTCATATTGGCATCGCCGCAGATAACGTGCAGCCGCCTGTATTTGCGCGGGACTGCATGAGGCTCATCACGGGTATTGACGAGCGGGCGATTGTGCAGGGTGTCAACGCTTGCCTCGACAGTATAGAAATCGGCACGCTGCGACATCTGATAATGGATATGGCGATTCGCGCTGTCATTCTCGACGCCGACTTTGCCCGCTCCCGCATAAATCAGACGAGACGCAAAAAACGGAAGCAGGGTTTGGATCATGGTATCCGTCGGCACATCGCGCTGCATCAGATAGCCTTCGTGTGTGCCATAACTCGCGCCATGAAAATCGGTATTGTTCTTGTAAATCGAGACCGGAACGCCCTTCTCATCGGCACGTTTTTGTGCCGCCGCATGGACGATTCGCTCCCCTGCTTTGTCCTGAGCCACCAAGTCACGCAGACTGCGGCATTCCGCCGTCGAGTATTCGGGGTGTCCGTGATCGTTGTAGAAGCGTGCGCCGTTGACCAGAACCCGATCACTGCGTTCTTCTTCCCGACTCAATGGCACAGAACCGGGCGTATCGAACTGCGCGTCATCAGGATTGACAGAAAGATTCTGCACCGAGAAGCCGCGCATATCCCGGCGCGGGTCTTCGCCGCGATAATTCCATGCGCCGACTGACGCCCCGCTGTGCCGCTGAATAACCGCAATGGATTCGTTAATCCAATCGCTTGCATTCATGCCCTCAACAACGATTCCATATTCGGTTTCTATTCCAAAAAGTCGCATATTTGATCAATTTCCAACACCGTTACAGTTCCTTAGCGTCTGCGACCTGCAACACTGCCATAAGAAGACCGTCATCACTGATATACCCTGTCGTCAATTGTTCACCTGATGCAGATTGAATCCGATACGCCCCATGACAGGAGAACCAATTCGCATTGCAAAGCGCATTCCGTCAGGATTTTTTTGATATGCCCGCTCCGATGCGGCAAGATGATCCTTATCGAGCTCGTACTCGCCTGTTTCAATATCAATGACGAGATATTCGCCCCAGTGGTTTTTTTCCACTTGGGAACGTATCGAGCGTTCATAAATCTCTTTCGCCCGCTTCGAGACTTCGCCGCGAGGATAATCGTTGGGAGACATCGTATTCTCCTTTTGCAGACGGCTTGAGAGTTCAAGCCGTCTATAATGGGCATCGGCTTACATGATGTTCCGGCGCGTGGTCGGAGTCTGCTTTTTCGCTTTGATCGGCTTGATGGTCGCGACGTTGTCCGGTTCGTGATCGAGCAGTTTCAGCCAGTCCTCGATGGCGTCGCCTTTGGGGAAAATCTCGTTTTCCTTGTATTCGACGCGAAGGGCTTTATACAGATCATCCACCGTGACGCCTTCGCTGTCCGAACGCTTATCAATACTGCGCTTGATGGCAAAGTCTTTGGCACGCTCCACCACCGACTTGATCAACGCACCGCTGATCATGTCTTTCCAGAACAGGGTTTCCTGACCGCCGTTCTTGAAGTAAACCTCCAAAAATTCGGTCTCCTCATCGCGCCGGAACGTGTATTCTGTCACCAAATCCAGCATCTCATCGGTGGCTCCGGTGCAGTCGCCCTTATGCTCCTTGATCAGTTCGGGATCAATCGGCACGCTCGAAAGATAGATGTTGAAAATGTCGCGAGTCGCCTTGCGATCCGGACGCACGATTTTTACTTTGCGGTCAATGCGTTCCGGGCGCAGAACTGCCGGATCGATATAGTCGGGTCGGTTCGAGGTGAGCATCACCACGACATTTTCACTGCTAACCAATCCATCCATTTCGGCGCAGAACTGCGGCACAATGGTATTCGAGATATTAAGCCACTTGCCCGATGAGCGCGTTCGCAGGAGCGATTCGGCTTCGTCAATGAAGAGGAAAACGAGATGCCCCTCTTTCGCCTTTTCGCGTGCCTGTGCAAAAATCTCGCGAACTTGCCGCTCCGATTCGCCGAGCCACATATTGAGGATTTTCGGACCGTTGATATACATGAAGTACTCTTGAACGTCTTTGCCCGTTCGTGCGCGGTACTCTTTGGTCAGGTTGTAGGCGGTGGCTTTGCCGATGAGCGTTTTGCCACAGCCGGGCGGTCCATAAAGCAGAATGCCCTTGAGCGGACGCTTGCCGAATCGCTCGAACAGTTCAGGATAGAGCAAGGGCAGCTCGATGGCGTCCTTGATCACCTGAATTGCCTCTTCTTGTCCGCCGATTTTCTCCCAAGGGAGGAACGGGACTTCTTCGAGATAGTAATCCATGACCTCTTTGGCGGCAAAATACTCCAACGCCACCTTGAAATTCGGTTCCATTCGCACTTCGGAACCGGCTTTCAGAGTTTCGCCGACTAATCCCTCGCCGCGATAAACGACCCGTGACTGCATTCCCTGCGAGTCCATCGAAACGCGCAGTCGCCCGTTGTCTAAGACTTCGCTGATTTTGACAATGGGACCGCCTTCCGCATAGCCGAGATCGCCGACGACGCTGAACGCCTCATTGACCTTGACCTGCGTGCCGACCTTGAACTCCTGCTGTTCCAGTTTCGGATCGACGTTGGCGATATACTCTTGATCGCCGAGCGAAATTCGCACGGTGTTGTCGGGCTTCGTCTCTTCTTCGGGTTCGCGGCGGAACCGGAATTTCTTCTTGGGTTTTTCCTCTTGTGTCGGCTTGCCGAGAAAGACACCGATACGGTTCGCCGGCGAAGTCAGTTTGGTGTAGGCTTCCTCGAATTCGCCGAGAGCCTCCACCGCCTGTGCCATATCCGCCTCGTCGCGCTCGATCTGTTCACGCAGTGCCATCAGATAGGGCAAGCGCGTATCGCTGCGCGGTGTAATTGCAATCAGTTCATTAGCATACCACAACGCCCGAACTTGATCCAGTTCGACGGCATCTTCATTATATTCATCGTCGCGCCCGCCAAACTCATCTTCAGGGCGACGATTCCGATTGTTTCGCATCCCGTTCTCCTTGCCGGAAAAATTCTAATACTCTGGGAACTCTGTTCAGGAAATGCCTGTCGGAATCCTGCTTGATTCTAGGAAGACCGGCATTTTTTGTGTTCACACATTTGGATTGACAAAACGAGGGTTCTGTTTCTGTGCTTCTCTACTACAGTTTACGTGTTCGCTTTTGCGTAAGTTTCTGGCTTTATGATACAACGGCAGGAGGACTTGTGGGGCTAACCGTTCGGGCAGGTCATTGGGCTTTTGCGCCCGTCTGTAGGAGCAGGAAAACCAGAACAGACATGATATAATAATAGACCTCTTGCAAGAGTCCAGCGAAATGAATTTCTCGTGTAGGTCTCGTTGCTGAGATTTTGCCGGGTGTGCGGGCATTGAAAATACCCGGCAAGAAAGTACAAGCGTCTTTCAGACGGGACAAGTCGCCACTCGGTGCGTCTGAAAGACGCTTGTTTTTTCCAGACGAGGGTTTAAAACCTCCGGTCAAAGCCAGCAACGAGATTTGGACAGCAACAATGAATTTCTCGTGCAGGTCTCGTTCCGCCGTGCCGTGCTTCGCACTCGAATCCCAATG
>CAZPZP010000144.1:4164-7952 GCA_964591025.1 uncultured Chthonomonadaceae bacterium | reverse complement strand
CTGCTCTTCATAGGTGATAATCGTCGTTCCCACATCGTCGGGAGGAACATTCCGCAGTCGTCGAAGGATACGCTGTCCCTCCTCACCGCCACGCTGAATCAGACTCATATGATCGCTGTCCATGAGATAGAGAATCATTCGGATTGCTCCTTTGGACGCTGTGCCTCACGATATTCACGCCCTGCTCGCACTGCCTCCTCGAAATCCTCGCTGTCGGCAAACATTCCGAACATTGAGTCCCACCAAGGTATGGCTGTATTCTCTTGCGGGCGTTCGTTCAGTACCGACGCCATCTGCTTCTCCAACTCTCTGACGCGCTCTTCCAATGTCGTTGCCATCTCGTTTCTCCTCTGCAAGATGTCGCTATTGTACGACGGTGCGAACCAAAAGTCAAACGGAGACAACTCGCCTCCTTGCTGAATTGTCTCCGTATCTCTGTAGTTTTATTGAAGTTCGTCGAGAGTGACAACCCCGCCGCGAGAGATGGCTTCGCGAACAAGGACGCACGCCAAGACCGAGTCGCGTCCCTCTTTCACGCCGGAGCGCGGAGGCTTGCGGGTTTTGACGGAGTTCACGAAGTCTTCGAGGGCAAGTTTGGAGTTGCTGATTTCGCCGGTGACGGAATAGGCAGGGCGATCAGGTCTGCCGGTTTCTTTGCGGTACGAGAAGGTTCCACTGTTGAAATCTATCGCTCCCACCGTTCCGAAGAGGCGCGTATACTCGTCGTTGAACGCGGTGGTATAGGCTCCCGGCTGTCCCGGCGCGACCCAACTGTGCAGGATATTGACGATGACGCCGTTCTCATATTCCACGAGTGCCGAATAGTAGTCGGTGACGGTGCGCTCTGGCTGCTGATCTTTATAGAGACCGCCGCGCCCGAACCCGACGGCTTGTTTGGGCAGACATTGGTTCGCCCAGTTCATCACGTCCCAGTTATGAACCGCCTGCTCCACCATCCAGTCGCCCGAACGCTCTTTTTGCCCAAACCAACCCTTCAACGGTCCCCAAGAGTTCGACCACGCGATACGCCCTTCAACCAAATCACCGAGTTCGCCCGCCCAAATCGCCTCCATCGGCTCGATAAAACGCGGATCGGCGCGACGCTGAAACCCGATTTGCACGATACGATCACTGGCTTCGGTTGCGGCAACCAGTTCATCGCACTGCTTCACGGTGAGGCACATCGGCTTTTCCGCATACAAATCTTTGCCCGCCGCAATCGTCGCAAGATAATTCTCAAGATGCAGATCAATTGGAAGCGCACTGACAACGCCGTGAATATCATCGCGCTCCAAAAGTTCACTCCATTTGGTATACTCTTTGGGTTCCGCATGACCGGCTGCGACGACGGCTTTCTTGGCGGCGGCAAGGTTATCGGGAACGGTATCGGCGACGGCGACCACTTCGACGCCCGGAAGCGTTGCCATCTGCTTCAGCAAATAGCCGCCGCGTCCTCCCACGCCTACAAATCCAATGCGAACAGTCTCACTCATGTTGATATTTTCTCCTCATCGTGAAAGCGGGTACTGAAAGTACCCGCCTAAAAAGTACAAGCGTCTTTCAGACGCGACAATTCCTCATTCAAGGCACAGTGCGTCTGCAAAGACGCTTGTTTTTTCCTGCCGGGAGTTTGCAACTCCCGGACGCCGGCAAAACACAAGAGGGAAAATACGACAAGGCAGGGTAAAATACCTCCCGTGTCGAATAGAAGAGGACGGTTTTTTTGGATTTTGGGAAGGAAGCAGACGCAGTGCAAGAAGTCGAACTCAAAGAATGGCAAAACGGGCGGTTGAGCGAACTGTTGTTGGAGATTCCCGCCGAGGGCGATTGGAACGAAGCCATGGGGCGCGTGGACGCTCGACTCGAAGAGAACAAACACAACGCGGCGTTCCGTATCGCGCAAGTGACGATCCATGTGGGAGTGCGCCCCGTCACGCAGGAACAATTACACAGTTTAGTGGAAGGTTTGCGTGCCTATGGATTGCTTCCTGTCGCAGTTGTCGCAACCGAGAGCATGACTCAACAGGCGGCGCGGAACTTGGTTCTCAATACCTATTCGATACTTCCGGGCAGTGCGTCAGAGATCACGCAACTGGACATCGCGGCGGGCAACAACGCGCTCTATGTGCCGGGAACGGTACGCTCCGGTCAGCGTATCGTGCATCGCGGCAATGTGGTGATTGGCGGCGACGTGAACCCCGGTTCCGAAGTGTTTGCCGAGGGCGACATTCTGATTTTCGGGACATTGCGCGGGGTGGCGCACGCGGGGAGTGCGGGCAATGAACGCGCTCGGATTGTGGCGGGCAATATGCGCCCTCCGCAACTGCGGATCGCGCACTTGATTGCCCGCGCTCCCGAAGACACGGTTGCGACCGGCATTCGGAACGCCGAAGTCGCTTTTGTTCGTGACGGACAGATTGAAGTCGAAAAGATTTGATACAGGGTGAATTTCAGGAGGAGGTTGGACGCGCACACTTATGGCGGAGACGAGAGAAGAGCAAGCGGAGCAGACGCAGCAGACCGCAAAAAACGGGCGAGTGATTGTGATCACTTCGGGCAAGGGCGGGGTCGGTAAAACGACAACGACGGCGAATATCGGCGTTGCCCTCGCCAATCTGGGAGAAAAGGTGGCGTTGATCGATGCGGATATTGGACTTCGCAATCTCGATCTCGCGTTGGGGCTTGAGAACCGGATTGTCTACGATATTGTGGACGTGGTCGAAGGTCGCGCCAAACTGCGGGCGGCAATGATCAAGGACAAACGCAATCAAAATCTGGCACTGCTTCCGGCGGCGCAGACCCGCGATAAATCGGCAGTCAACCCGACACAGATGAAGCAACTGATTGCGGAGATACTCGAAGAGGGCTATACCTATATTTTGATTGACTGTCCGGCAGGAATCGAGCAGGGATTTCGCAACGCAACGGCGGGCGCGACAGAAGCGATCATCGTCACCAATCCCGAAATGGCGTCGGTTCGCGATGCGGATCGTGTTATCGGGCTTTTGGAGGCGCAGGAGTTGCGAAACCCGATGCTGATTGTCAACCGTGTGCGGATTGCGATGGTGAAGCAGCAAGAGATGCTGGCAGTCGAAGATGTTCAGGAAGTTTTGGGCAATGGGGTGAAGCTGATTGGAGTGGTTCCCGACGACGAGACGATCATCACCTCAACCAATCGCGGCGAACCCGCCGCCATGTCGGAAACGAGTTTGGCAGGGCAAGCGTATCGCAACGTGGCGCGGCGACTGAATGGAGAGTCAGTTCCGTTCCTCGATTTGGACATCAAAGAGGGCTTCTTTGACCGATTCAAGAAGTTCTTCGTCGGCAAGAAGTAAGTGTACAAGGGAGATCGTCCGATATGGCATTCAATTTTATCGAAAAACTTTTCGGCAAGCCCAGTCAGACTACGAAAGCCGTTGCCAAAGACCGACTGCGCTTTGTCTTGCTTCATGACCGTGCCGACATTCCCGCGCCGATGATGCAGGAGATGCGACGCGACATTTTGGCGGTGCTGTCGAAATATGTGGAGATTGACGAAGCCGCTTTGGAAGTCTATCTCGAACAAGCCGATTCGGAGATGGCACTGGTCGCTAATATCCCAATTCGCCGCGTTATCACGCACCTTTCCGATGCCCCGACAGCATAGAAGGGGAGAAAGAGAGAAAGGGAGACAGGAAATTGAAAAACGTCGGTTTGATATTGGGGGCGGTGGGGCTTCTTGCGCTGGGTGGCGCGTTGGGGTTTGTTGCGGGACAGTCGCGAGGGCAATCGCAAACCGTTGTGAAAAA
>CAZPZP010000144.1:0-4154 GCA_964591025.1 uncultured Chthonomonadaceae bacterium | reverse complement strand
GCATAGAAGGGGAGAAAGGGAGATTTTCAAGAAGTATTGCGCGTTTTGTTGAGAGCGACGACGGTATGCGAATCGTCTGAGACAATGTAAAAGCCGTGACGGGCAATCAGGGCATCGAAATCGGTGTTGGCGCGAGTCGTATGATGGAATTCGATGGCGAGACAGCCGACGCGATCCAGCCAAGCCATATCGCCCTCGAACAACTGCACTTCGGCTCCACGCCCGCCCCCGTCACCGTCGCGTCGGCGATAGGGGATACCGTTGGGCTTCAAGGCAAAATCCTGTTCGATGCGTCGCCGTCCGTCAATGTTGTCACCTATGAACTGCGAACCTGTCTCGGCACGACCTACCGCGTCAGCGATGAAACCGTCGTGGAGTCGCTCGACGCCAAAACCCCGCCCCTGCAATTCCTGACCAAAGCGGGATTGTCCACGTCCGGCGCGTCCCGCCTGTTCCGTATCTACGCCATCACCTCCGACGGCAACGAAAAAGGCTCGCCCAATATCCGCATCACGCGCCCCTAGGAGAGCAGAAGCAGGAACCGGAATCAAATGTGCGATATTTTGCGTATGTACAAGCAACCTTTGGCGAAATTGAACCGGTTGCCCCTGTTTGTGAGTCATAATGAATCGATACTTCATGCACACTCCCTACGTATCGGGGAAGGTTCCCGCAAAGTGTGCGTTGACAGCCGACAAGCGGACAGAGGTATAATAGCGTGAAGAACCGTTTTGGTTCGTTCACGTCCGCTTTCTGAATCAGGCTCTTATTCTATTCGTTTGCACTCCGCCGTTTCCGCTGTCGAAACGGGCGGAAGGGAGGTAACCCAACTCTATGGCTGCTGCCATTACAATTCAAGGTCTCACAAAGAAGTATATCGGCGTGGGAACCGGCGAAGTCGTCGCGGTCAACAACCTGAACCTCGAAGTCGAAGAAGGCGAAATTTTCGGCTTTCTCGGACGCAACGGGGCAGGCAAGACCACCACGATCAAAATGCTGCTCGGCTTGGTGTTTCCCACAGCGGGCGACGCCAAAATCCTCGGCAAGCCGATGGGCGACAACGCCATCAAGCAAGAGATCGCCTACTTGCCCGAAGAGACGTATTTCTACGACTCGATGACCGGCTGGGACTTGATTGACTATTACGCCCGCCTGTTCCGCATCGGAGAGCCGGAGCGAAGCCGCCGCGTCAAAATCGCCCTCGAAAAAGTGCGATTGCAGCCCGAAGCGTGGCGGCGCAGCATTCGCGGCTACTCGAAGGGAATGCGCCAGCGTATCGGAATCGCCCAAGCCCTCATCAACGACCCGAAACTGCTCTTTCTCGATGAGCCGACTTCCGGTCTCGACCCGATTGCTCACGCCGAACTGCGCGACATCGTCGGCAGTCTCCGCAACGAAGGCAAAACCGTCTTTCTCTCGTCCCATCAACTTGCGGACGTGGAGTTGATCTGTTCGCGGGTCGCCATTATCCACAAGGGCAAACTGCTGACCCAAGGCACGATTGCCGAACTTGTGCATGGTGAGCGCAAAGCCGTCACGGTTCAGGCTCCCGGCTTCTCCAACGGCATGATGCCCAAGTTGCAAGCCATTGTGCCGGACGCCACACACAGCGGCGGCGACACCGTTCAGTTCGATATTGACGACGAAGAACGCATTACGGCGGTGATTGACCTTGTGCGCGGACTCAACGGGCGCGTGCTGTCCATTGTGCCGCATAAGCGCACACTGGAAGAGGTTTTCGTCGAAACGGTTCGCAGAGAGGACAATTCATAAGCCATGATCGCCCTTGCCATTGCTCAACAAACCCTGCGCGAGGCTCTGCGCCGTCGCGTCATGTGGGTCATTTTAATTATCGGGGTGTTTCTCATCGCCCTCGGTCCTGTCTTCGGCTTCCTTAGCCCAAAAGACAGCCAGACGGTTCTTCGCAGTTTGGGGCTTGCCGCCATTCTGCTGTCCGGTCTGTTCATTACCATTGTTACCTGCATCTATCTGATTCCTGTCGAGATCGAGCGGCGCACGATCTATACCGTCCTGTCGAAGCCCGTACAGCGGTATGAGTTTGTTTTAGGCAAATTTCTTGGCGGGTTCGCGACGGTGTTTGTCAATATCGCCGCCATGGGAATCGTCTTTTTGGCGATGATCTATCTTCAAGAGAATCGCATTCCAACGGAGATGTTCAAGGGCGTCTTGATGACGTTCTTCCAGATGATGCTGCTTGCCGCATTGACCATTTTCTTCTCGACGTTCACGACGCCTGTTGTCAATTTCTTCCTGTCGTTCGGGATTTTCCTTGTCGGGAACCTGTCGAGCGTCACGGAATCGCTGACAACCAAAAGCAATTCTGTCGTTCGCACGGCGGGTGTGGTGATTCACTATCTGCTGCCGAACTTCGGCAACTTCAATATCCAGAACTCGCTGATACGCCCGACCACCGAGATCGCCAACGAAGGCATTTTCCTACGGAATAATATCATCTACGCGATCATCTATTCGTCGGTGCTGCTGGTGTTGGCGATTCTGATTTTTGACCGCCGCGAGGTATAAGGAGTTTTAATCGCGATGGCAAAAATCACTAAGCTCTATCCTAAAAGCGTGTCGGAACGCGCCAAAAAACTGCTTCCCTTGGCGTTGGTGGCACTGTGTCTGGTTCCGCCGCTCCAAAAAATGATCGACCCGCAGGCTCGCGAAATTCAGGGCGTGGACCGAACAGCAGATGTCGCCGCTGCCGGCAACGAATTCCTGCTGCTGCCACTTCTTGGCTTTCGTGAGGCTGCCGCCGGTCTGCTCTGGGTGCGGTGCGACGAGTTTTTCCACAGTGGAGACTACGACGCCATTCTGCCGCTTGTCCGTTTGATCACATGGCTCGATCCGCACGCCGATAATATCTTTATCACCGGGGCGTGGCATCTCGCTTATAATTTCACGGACTCGTCGGAACGCTCGGATCGCCGGTATCTGGCTCCCTCTCAGGCACTTCTCGACGAAGGTATCCTCAATAACAAGCAGATTCCCGATATTCTCTTTGAGAAAGGCTGGCAGAACTACGACAAGATCAAAGATTTTCTCGCGGCAGAAGAGGCGTTTCACGCAGCGATGATAGGACCGAATGGCGACGGCACAACCAACTTGAAGCCGGATCAAACAACGGATCACCCATACTTCTCGCCGCTCAAAACATTTCATATTTTGGCGCATACTTACGCCAAGCGTGCACGCATTCCCGACGCGCTCAATCAATGGAATGTTTCGATGAAACGCAACGACGAGCAAACCGCCGCCAATCCGAAGGACGGATCAAATAAGTCGCTTCGGGAGACAGAGACCCGCAACTTCGAGCAGTTCTTGCAACGGTATCGGGATCGCTACACGCCAGCGGGACACAGCGCGATCAATCCGAGCAAGCTCCCTAACGTCTTGAATCCGGGCGTCAGCAAAGACCAAACGCCGCGCCCGTGGGACATCGCGTTCCAGCCGAATATCGAGATGAAACGCCCCAAAGTGTTCCGCATTTCTGGACGATTCAACTCGGCAGACGGTCCTCGCGTAGATGTGCGAATCACCGATTGGGATTACAAAGAGCGCGTTATCAATCCGCAGGAAAACACGTTCAAGGTGGATGAAAACGCGACAATTCTGATGGATGCACTTTCGGTTCGCAAAGCCAAATTTGATCGCGAACTGGATATGAGCAAAGACCCGCGAATGTATTCCTTCAAGTCGGATTTCTACAAAATCGTGCTATCGTTCAATCCGCGCAATACCTCCCCGCACATCCAAGACCGTTTCGGTTATAGCGGCGAGGGCATCACGGATAAGCGCAAAGAGTTCGTCTATACGGACAATCGCGACCACCTGCGCGGAACCAAGATGATTGAGGGGCTTGGCGGCGAGGGACAGGTTTGGAACGGCAAGGATGTTCCGTGGACGCAGTATACTCAGCCGCTCAAAATGATTCGCGTTGTCTACAAGGTCAGTTTGGATCAGATCAACGGCAACAAGCCGATCACGGATGCCGACATTGTTGCGAATGAGCAGTCACCCCCGTAAGAAGAGAGGGAGAAGGGGACAGGGGGAGATTCAGTCTCTGCCTGTCCCCTTTTTGGTTTTCATGGTATTAGACCTCTTGCAAGAGTCGGGTAGAGATCACGTACCCG
>CAZPZP010000143.1:0-7956 GCA_964591025.1 uncultured Chthonomonadaceae bacterium | reverse complement strand
ATCGCCTTGTCGGGTACTGAAAGTACCCGCCTCTGTGTCCTTCGGACGAGCGTCCGGCAGGACGCACCATGCAAGAACAGAACGATTTTTGTGTTGAGAGTCCCTTACAAATCGAACCGACTATCTGCCTCCGCCGGGTGCGCCTCCGCCACCCATCGGGTTTGCCATCGCTTTCGCGCCTTTCGGCGGCGTAAAAACAAAGGCACTTGCAGGAATCGCCGCGTTGATTTTCTCATTACGGAAGAGCAGCGTCATGCTGCCTCCGCCCATTGGGTTCGCAGCAGGAGCAGTTCCCTCGATTTTCACCAGTCGTGAAGTCGCCTTGTCAATATAAAGGCGGGTTTTTGGCGAATTAGGCTGCTTGGAATCGCTGCTTTCCAAAACAAACGTCGGTTTTCCGTTCATATTACCATCTGCCAGTTTTTTGACGGTTCCCTCTTGCGCGACCTTTTTCATGATGGAGTTTGGCATGATAGCGTCATTCATCATCTGTTTCGTCATTGGGCTGACAGGCATTTTCATATACTGCTTCATGTCTCCCATATAGAGAGTGATCGTTTTGCCATCCGTAACAGAGGTGATGTTTTTGCCCATCTGGGTCGGAGCCGAAGTGGTGATCTTCGAGAACATTTTTTCGCCCGATTTTTTCAGGGCGATTGTTGTTTTGGATTTACCTTGAGGTCCCGTCTGTTCCATTGTCAGGTCGGCTTGGTACGTTTTCAGGTTGCTATAGGCGGCAATGGACTTTGCGATAATTGCCTTGGCGTCCTGTGCAAAAGCGGGCGATAACGCCGAAAAGGTCAAAATGCCGAATGTAACGGCGGTCAATGCGGTGGTTCGTGTCACCAAATTCCTCACTCCTCTTGTGGTTGGATGGGCTGCGGCTCTTTGTGCCTCCGCAAAAGCCCTATTCCCTTACGGTTAAAAGCGTCAGGTCGTTTCGGTTTCGGAGCGTATCGTTCATCTTGCCGGAGCGATAGCCCTCCAAATCGAGCGTAATATAAGTATAGCCGAGTTCGCGAAATCGGGCGCGAATGGCAGCGTTGTTTTCTAATACTCGCCCAAAATCATCGGGTTCGACTTCGATTCGAGCAACGGTATCATGATGGCGTACCCGAAACTGCCGAAATCCGAGTTCACGCAGAAACGCCTCGCAGCCATCGAGACGCGCCAGCAGTTCCTGCGTGATGTGCGTGCCATAGGGAAAACGGGAGGACAAACACGCGAACGACGGCTTATCCCAATTCTCCAATCCAAGATGGAGAGCAAGGGCGCGAACTTCGGCTTTGGTCAATCCTGCCTCGCGGAGCGGACTACGAACACCGCGTTCGGCGGCGGCTTTGAGTCCGGGGCGATGGTCGCCGGGTTTGCCGTCTTCGGCGTGCGAACCATCCGCGATCCACGCGATATTTCGCTCTGTCGCGACCTTCTGTAACTCTGAAAACAGTTCGGTCTTGCAATGATAGCACCGATTGGGAGTATTGACCGCAAAATTCGGATTGGCGAGTTCGTGCGTGCGAATCCGAACGACATAGACGCCCATTTGTGCGGCGGATTCGAGGGCAGAATCGACTTCGCCCTGTGGAAACGCTTCGGAGTCGCCGGTTACCACAACAGCGTTCTCGCCCAGAACATCGTGGGCGATTTTGACGACGAGCGTACTGTCTACGCCGCCGGAATAGCCGATGACGACACACCCCATTTCGCGCAAAATTTCTTGAATCTGCGCGTATTTCGTATTCAGTTCCGGCGTCAATGTGTTGTTTGTTGGGTTCATGGCGGGTCACTTTCAATGTTCAGTATACCCGCTTCTTGCGTCCGAAACGACGAAAAAGCGCAAATTCGACCTTGACGTCGAGCAATCCAGCGCGGTATACTGTGCAGGTTCTGAAACGGGCAATTCCCGATCAGTATTATTGTTACGCCATTTTGACGAGGACGGTGCCGTTTTTCCGGTTGTTCGCCTCGCTATTTTCGAGAGGAGACTGTAAAAATGTCCCGTATCTGTGAAGTTTCCGGTGTCGGTCCCATGAAGGGACATCGCCGCCGCCACCCCCACTCCGGTGCGTGGAACCTGCGTGCGCCGAAGAAAAATCATACGTTTGTCCCGAACTTACAGCAAGTGACGGTCACCACCCCCGAAGGCAAAGTACGCCTCAAGGTGACAACGAGCGTAATGACGAGCCGCAATTTCCAAGATTATCTCTCTGGCGTCAAACCGCTGCCGAAAGAGCTGACAAAGAGATCGCGCCAGCATATCAAAAAGAAGAAGTAAGGCAAACCGGATTCCTCCCTGTGCTTTGCCTCTCGCGCCGCAGTGTTCTCTCATTGTGGCGCGTTTTTCGTTTTCAGGAACCCAAACTGCACAATGGAGCCAACAGCAACAACCGCCCAAAACCCGCTTCGCATTGCCCTTGCCGTTCTCGCAGGATTGCTTGCCGCCGCATTCGGGGCTTGGTTTTGGATGAAGGTCAATAACATCCCTCCGCGCTTTGCCTTCTTTGGGGCGGGTTCTGTGGCGATTGGTCTCATGGTTGGAGCGGCAGTGCGAACGGTCATTGGACGTTCCGATATTCGGCTTGCTGTCATGGCAGGACTGTTGACGGCGTGCGGACAGGCGGGCGGGTATTACTGGTCAGTTTGGGAAAGCAGAAGCATTATGGCTATCGCCAACGGCTATTCTGGTGTCTCAAGTATCACGATTCCTCTCAGCAGCATTCCTCTCTTGCTCTGGCTGATGTGTCTGGTCGGGATTTATGTGGCGTGCAGTCTCGTGATACGCGGAACAAAACGCGCTGTTGTCCAACCGAGAGGAGCCACAAAATGAGCGATAACTCCTCGTATCGCATTCTTGCCGGAACCGTCGCCGATCACCGCATGGAACGGCACAATGTCATCGTCAACATCCATGAAAGAGAAATCGTTTCGCTCGACACTTGGAACGATTCGACACGCTCCGAACCCGGCGATATTGACGCTCGCGACGCCATTGTGCTTCCCGGTTTTATTGACATTCACATTCACGGCGGCGCAGGTCGCTCTGTCATGGAAGGAACTTATGAGGCACTCTATGAAATCAGCAAACACCTCGCAAGACATGGTGTCACGGGTTGGCTTCCAACGACTGTCACTGCCGCATGGGAAGATCAAATCAAAGTTCTCGATGCAGTTGAGAATTGCCTTGCCGGCTTCACACCTGTATTAGAGGCGGCGATTCTTGGCGTTCATCTTGAAGGACCCTATATCAATCCCAAAAAGAAAGGCGCACAGCCGGAACAATTTATTCTTCTCCCTGATATGGACGAATTTCAGCGTCTGACCAGCGACCACTTCGATAATATCCTCATCATGACGCTTGCGCCGGAAATGCCCGGCGCGTTGGAGTTTATCCGCTTTCTTGTTTCGCAGAATATCATTGCCTCCATCGGGCATACCGACGCAACTTATGCCGAAATCTCAGCCGCAATAGATGCCGGAGCCAGCCATCTCACTCACACATTCAATGCGATGCGCCCGATGGACAGCCGCGAACCCGGAGTCGTCGGCGCGGCATTCTCACGCCCCGAACTGACAGCAGAATTGATTTGGGACAATGTTCACGTTCATCCGGCTTCGTGTCGCGCTCTCGTTGCGGCAAAAGGCACGGACGGTGTGATTCTGATTTCCGATGGAGTGCAGGGCGCAGGAATGCCCGACGGCTATTCGTTTTCATTCGGTGATTTACCGATCAATATCAAAGACGGACGCGCCACCCTGCCTGATGGAACCCTTGCAGGAAGCGTCCTGACGCTGGATCAGGCGTTTCGGAATGCACAGGGCTATACTCTCTCTCAGCGTTCTGCAATGACCTCATATAACGCGGCGCGTTCGCTCAGAAGCACTGATGGATTTGGAACTCTTGCGCCCGGTCATATTGCCGATCTCGTGATCTTGAACCGAGACGAAACGGTACGGCGAACCATTGTCAACGGAGTGAGCGTATACGTAGCAGCGTAAAAGAATCTTATTCAGAGCGGGTCGTCCTCACTTGTCAAATCGTCAGATTTTCGGTGTTCACGCGCCCGAATTCTTGACACACTTTGTTTTCCGGCATATAATGAGTCTATGTCCAGACCAATCTCACGTACCGCTTCAGAAATAAGTGCGCCGCGCCGTGCGCCTTCCAATTCGCGCATTCAACCGGCACGCTCGCGTTCCAGCCTTAAAAAGAAGATCAAAACGCTGTTCGCGCTCCTGATGCTTGTCGTTTTGACGGCGGTTGCGATGGGGCTTGTCGGCTTCCTCGTGATTTTTTATCAATTCTCGAAGCAAGAACTCCCCAATCTCGAAGTCGTCGTCGCCGACATCAAGCCGCCAGTTGCGACAGAGATTCTCTCGGAAGATGGAGTCGTTCTCGGCAAGTTAGCTGTTGAAAATCGAATACCGGTTACTCTCAAAGAGTTACCCAAAAGCCTGCTTAATGCGACTATTGCCATTGAAGACCACCGCTTTTATGAGCATCCGGGCGTGGATATTGTCGGCATTGGGCGTGCCGCCGTCGCGAATGCCCAATCGAATCATGCTTCTCAAGGCGGCAGTACGCTGACTCAGCAGGTCGTCCGCAACTTCAGCCAATTCGGAGTAAATCGGGAAAAGAAACTCAGCCGCAAAATTCGGGAAGCGTTTATCGCCCTGCGAATGGAGCAGGTTTACAGCAAAGATGAGATTCTCCGCCTCTATCTCAACAATATCTTCTATGGCGGCGGGGCGTATGGTGTTCAAGCGGCGTCACGGACATTTTTCGGCAAGTCGGCATATAAATTGAACTTGGCGGAGTCGGCATTGATTGCAGGTTTGGCACAGCGTCCCTCGATGACAAGCCCGTTCGTCAACAAAGAGGCGGCAATTGATCGCCGCGACGAAGTCCTCAATAAGATGCAGGAATATGGCTATATCACGGCAGATCAGTGCGCCAAAGCCAAAGCCGATAAGCCGCTTTTTATGCCGCGCCGCACAAAGAAGGGCTACAATTTCAAGGCTCCCTATTTCGTGACGTATGTTCTCAAAGACCTTTATGTGCGCTATGGCGAGGAGTTTATCGAGTCGGGTTTGACGATCCGTACTACCCTCAACTACGCCATGCAGCAGCAAGCGGAAAAATCGCTTTATGAAGGTTTGGCGCGATCTCCAGCCAATCAGGGCGCGATCATTGCGATTGATAACCGAACAGGCTATATTCGAGCGATGGTCGGCGGGCGCAGTTTTGCCGCAGAACAGTATAATGCAGTCACGCAGGGGAAGCGTCAGCCCGGTTCGACATTCAAGACATTCGTCTATACAGCGGCATTCGATACGGGAGCGGCGAGTCTCACCACAGGCTATGTAGACCAACCTATTGCTTACCCCAACGATCCCAAGCACCGTGTTGTCAAAAATTATGGCGGCGGCTACAGTCATAGGTGGATGTCGTGCTTGAATGCGATCCAGTTCTCCAAGAATACCATTGCCGTCGCGTGCGCCAAAGATGTCGGCATCAACACGGTGATCGATTATGCCCATAAAATGGGCATCACGACGAAATTGTATCCTGTTTTGCCGACAGCATTGGGAGCCTCGGAAGTGCGCCCGCTCGACCTGTGTTCCGCCTACTCGGTTTTCCCGATGAAGGGCAGTCGGTGTATACCAATGGGTTTGGTGAAAGTGACGGATTCGGATAATAATATCATTGAGTCGCACGCCCCCCATATTCAGCGCGAAATTCTCAAGCCCAATACTGTCGCTATGATGGATAAGGCGTTGGAGGCGGTTGTTCGCGCCGGAACCGGAACCAAAGCCCGCGTCGGCGCAGGCGGCGAAATCGAAGGCGCACGCGGCAAAACCGGAACCACCAATGACAACCGCGACGCATGGTTCGCCGGGTATACCCCCGAACTCTCCTGCGTGATTTGGGTCGCCAATGTTCGCAAAACTCGCAAAGGCGGATTCCTGTATAACGTCATGCCGGGAACCACAGGCGGCGGGGTCTGCGCTCCAATTTGGCATAATTTCATGGCTCCATCCGTGGGTATTCAACGTAAATTCAAGTATGAAAGCACCGCGCTGCCCATCGAAGAAAAAATCGAAGTTTTTACAGAGGAACGCCCTAAACCTAAGCGTGACAGGACGACCACAAGACCTGCCGTTGTGACAGATGATCCCGCAGAACCGGAAGCCGAAACATCCCCTGTGCCGGAACAGAACGGCGCGGATACGGCAACCGACCCGACGACAGATGAAGGCAACACCCCTCCCATTGAAACGCCCAAACCGGAGGAGCCTATCACGCGCCCGCCCATCACACGCCAGCCCATCACGCGCCAGCCCGCCGCGCAACAATCCAATCCCAACGATCCGGGCATCTCACCGACAAATGGGACAAGCGGCACTACGGCACGCGAAAATGCACGAATTGGTTCTCCGACAACCCGCACCCGCACTGGCACGCCCTCAATGACGCTCGCCACGCCGCCGCCGCCGGAAACCCAGAATGTGCGCGTTTGCGTCGACTCCGGCAATAAAGCGAACGATTACTGCCCCGCCTACAAAAGCATTACCGTAACCAAAGCGCAAGCCCGCAGAATGCGTCCCTGCCGTCAGCATCGGCAGCCGCTCGGTTAAGAATAAGGCACACTGCCGATGGCACTGGGAATTCTCTACAACGGCATTGTTCAACGCAATAAAGAGGGCGATACCACGATTTTGCGTCCGGGCAAAAACGGCGGTGCAAGCGTCGAAATCGCTGTCTCTGTGGCATTGGCGGACGAATATCAGCTCGCAACAGGTGATATTGCCGAAGGTACAATCGAAACAGGAGAATTGACGGCGATTGTGCGCGTCAACGGTCTGGAGTCGGAAGAAGCGAAGGAACGCCCCTTTGCGCGTTCGCGCCGCAGTCAATCCGAACGCAGCACTCCTGATCACCTCATCACTTTGGCGACCAGCGCAGACGATTTGACGGGGCAAATGCTCGATATTGCCGCGCCGCTTGGTTTGGGCTATTTCGGGATCATTTGGGGACAGCACGGCAACGGTTTGACGCGCACACTCCGCACGGTTCTTGACGGAATTGTGACGGATGCGCCGGATACTGTCATTCTGGTTTTGCTTCTTCGGGCGCGAAGTGAGGAGATCACCGATTGGCGCAGACGATTCCCAAACGCGGAAATTGTCTGCGCTTCACCGTTCGATAATACAGCGGACGAGATTTTGCGCCTTGCCGATTTGCTGCTCGAAGCGACACAGCGGCAGACCGAACTCGGAAACGATGTCGTTCTTTTGGTGGACACATTGACAGGCTTATGGGCAGCAATGCTCGAAGCGGAAGAGGCGGACGCTCAGGCACAGGCGGATCAATCATCGGCGCGGCAACGGATGCGCGAATGGGTGCAAAGGGCGGGCTGTTTTCACAATCAGCCGCCGCTCGGAGGCGGATTAGGCGGCTCGCTGACGATCATCGGGACGGTTTGGCATCAGGCGATTGATCGCGACGAGGAAGAGGAACGTGAAACCCATCCGCATTTGCGCCTTCTCGATTACCTGATCCCCGAAGCCTCATGGCAGGTGGTGCTGTCCGACGTTTTGGCGCGGGCGCGATTGTTTCCGGCGATTGATGTGCGGCAGTGTCTGTCCCGCGATGAAGAGCGGTTTCTGCCCTCTGAAACTTATGACGCGCTTCTTACGCTTCGCAGTTCGCTGCCGCGTCGTGATCCCGTTGAGTGCTATCACCAACTGATAACACTACTTGCACCCTAACGCTTTTCACGTCCGAAGGACACACGGCAACGCAGTTGCCCCCAGCGGAGGAATTTATTCCGCCGTCTCTGTTCCGGGTACAAGAACGTACCCGGCTAAAAAACAGGCGTCCTGCGGACGCAAATCCCAGTTTGTGGGTGTCCATCACAGTTTGGAATTGAGTGCGAAGCACGGCAACACAGTTAC
>CAZPZP010000142.1:0-7957 GCA_964591025.1 uncultured Chthonomonadaceae bacterium | reverse complement strand
AGGGAGCATCTGATTCCCCCTCTGCGAGAGATTCGCATTAGGGAAAAGCATCTGATTCCCCCTCCTTGCGAAGGAGGGGGTTAGGGGGTGGTTCCTAAATTTTGATCTTGAACATACAGTATTCGAGAAAACGCAGCGCCCATGTCATCGCAACCAGTGCCAAGCAGACGATCAAAATCACCGTGACGGGCAGGGAACCAGTGACTTCTCGACTGAGATTAGTTGCACTGCTTTGCCCCGAAAACGAGAGCGCACCGAACAGACCGTCAATTTTGTTGATCGCCGTTCCCAGCAGATTTTTCAAATCGTCGAATTTCCACCACACCAACAACGGAATCAGCAGCGTCACCAGTGGAGAAAACAGTTGATATTTCTGCCGCTGATGCTCATTATAGATGACGCAGTTATGACAGCGCATCCGCTTTTGGGCTTCGGTCAGGTGCGGATTGGTCGGAATGCGAATCCCTCGCGGTCCCTTTTTGGTCGGAAGGATGTCCGTTTTTTTGCGTTCGTTTTCCGTGATCAGGTCGCCGATAGGAACGAAGCCCTGCCCCTTACTCGGCTCTGTTTGGGCGTCCAGAGGCGGTGTTGTGCCTTCCGGTCTGCCACTGGTAATCGCCGCAAGCCGAATGACATTTTCCTCGCACATACACCCCATACGCTGCTTCCAGCATTTGGTGCGAGCGTGGTAGATCGGGCAGCCTTTACGAACATTTTCACGACAAAACGGCAACTGCCAGCATTTCGCCGCCGCTCCGATCAACGCTTTCGGGACATCTTCGGTTTTGGCGTCCTTGCCGTAACTGACATTGGTCAAGTCCGAGCCGCTTCGGGCTTCCATGACGCGCACGAACATCTGCCGTACCACGAGCAGAATCCCGGCGACGGCAAAAAAGAGTGCGGTGAGATGGAGTTCTTTGAGGGTCGCCGCAGACGCAGGTCCTTGCTTCAATCGGGCAGACTCGGACGCAAACAGAAACTCCATCACGAAATTCAAGCCATAAGCGAACAGTGCCGCCAATCCGAGATAGATATACCCGACGGGTTGCTCTTCATAATGCAGAAGCAGACTGGTGACAAGCATCACGACGAGACTGATATTGAGCCACATCGAGAGCTGCCCGATCAGTTGCAGGGCGTGTAAACCTTGCTGTGCAGATTGCCCTGTTGAGTCTGCCAACTGTCCGGTGAATAATCCGTAAAAAATATAACCATACAACAGCACAACGGCGATTGCCGCGAGCGGAAAGATTTTCGCCGCGGCATCGATAATTTTTTGCCAAAGGTCGCTGTCGGAAGAGCGGTGGTTACCCGCTTGAGTAATGGGCAAGGAAAACTACCCTCACTTTGGTAAGAATTGCTGCAAACCTACGACTTAACGCGCTCCAGATAAGTATCGGTGCGCGTATCCACTTTCACTTTTTCGCCGACCTCGACAAAAAACGGAACCGTGACGACAGCCCCGCCTTCCAGTGTCGCGGGTTTGCCGCCGCCGGAAGAGGTATCGCCCTTGAAGTTCGGATCGGTGGCAGTGACTTCCAATTCGACAAACCACGGAACTTCGGCGGCTAAAATTCTGCCGTCATTTTCGACGACGTTGATTTCCATTCCGTCTTTGAGATATTTCACGCCGACGCCGATGATGTTTCCACTGACATTGACCTGCTCGAATGTCTCCGGGTGCATCAGGATGTAATTGTCGCCGTCCTTATACAGATACTGCATCGGGTAACGATCTAAGATCGCTTGCTCGAACTTCTCTCCGGCATTGAACGTCTTGTCAATGACTGCCCCTGTTCGCAGATTTCTGAGTTTGGTACGCATAACAGCCCCGCCTTTGCCGGGCTTGTGGTGCTGGAACCAGACAATCGCAAAAATATCGCTGTCTATAAAAAATGTCAAGCCGTTCTTGAAATCGGCGGTATCTACCTTTGGCACGTCACAATTCTCCTCACAGCAGGGAACCGTTTCCTTGCTCCTGCCGTCTCATAACGCTGTCGCAATTAACAGGGCATTATAGCATACATTTCGGCTATAATGAACGCGCATATCAACGAAGGAGTAGACGCTGTGGAGAGCAAAGAGCGTTTATCCGCCCAGAAATTTTTGCGCCGCGCCGTGTCGCGTCGCTTTTTTATGAAGTAGTAGGAACGAGAATGATAAGAACGACCTGTGTGCGTTTGGGAATTTTTGCCGTATGGGTGCAGATGTTGCTGCTGGCGATGGTGCCGCTCGGTCTGCGTGCCGACATTCGGATTGTGACGTGGAATATCAGCAACTATGATGGAACCAATGTGACCGCTTCCGACATTCGGAATGCAATTTATGGCGTCTATCAGGGTCGCTCGATGAATCCCGACATTGTGATCACTCAAGAATTCGAGACTCAAATTTCCGTCAACAATTTTCTTGCCGCCCTCAATAACGACCCAACGAAACCGAATGAGTGGGCTGCCGCACCGTTTATCAATGGTCCCAACACGGAAAGTGCCTTTTTCTATCGCACACGCCTGTTTACCTTTTTGGGCGTGACGACAGTTGCGATGGGGTCAACTACGGCTGACGCGAACACGCAGCCACGCAATACCTATCGCTACGATGTCCAACTCAAGGGCTATCCCAACAATCCGCCGGTGCTTGCGTGCTATGCCGTTCACATGAAGGCTGGTTCGGACAGTGGTGATTTGGCACGCCGCCTCGTCGAAGCACGACGGATTCGAACTAATGCCGAGAGTTTGCCCTCGACTTGGCACTTTTTGATGGCGGGAGACACCAATATCCAATCGGCAACCCAAACTGCTTATCAAGAACTGGTCATCTCGAAACCCAACAATTCAGGGCGACTCTTCGATCCGATCCATCCTTTCGGCACATCGCCGAGTACTTGGAACAATTCCAGCACTTACCGATTTATTCATACGCAAGACCCGTCCGGCAATTCCACCTATGGGGGGATGGATGACCGCCTGGATATGATTTTATTGTCCATGAACCTCAACGGCGGAACAGGATTGCGGTACAAGGGGAACGGAAATCTCGCCTTTAGCCGCTCTACTTGGAACGATCTGAATCACTCCTATCGCTGCTGGGGTAATGATGGAACAAGTTTCAATGCGAAACTGACAACGACGTTTAATGGAACACAAAACGCGATGGTCGGCGCAAGTATCGCGCAATCGCTGATCAATGCGAGCGGTTTGACCGGACATTTGCCAGTCTATCTCGATCTGATTACGCCGCCAATGCCTCCGACGACCTTCAGCATTTCCGGGCGCGTCACTTTGGAGAGTGTTGTCAACCGGGCGCAGCCTCTCAACTTTCTCTTTACGCCGACAACGGGGACTCCCTTTACGCGCAGTCTGACTCTTGCTGCTAATGGAGAGTATACCCTCACAGAAGTGCCAGCGGCGAACTACACGGTGGGCGTTAAGGGCAACAAGTGGCTTCGCAAAAACGTGACGGTCAATGCGACAAGTGCCAATGTGACCGATCTGAATGTCACCTTGCGCGGCGGAGATGCCAACAACGACAACGCCGCAGATATTTCGGACTTGGGACTTTTGATCGGGGCTTATAACACTGTTCAAGGCAGTCCGTCATTCGTCGAAGCGGCAGACTTCACCTGCGACGACATCTGCGACATCGCCGATCTGTTAGTACTGATCAATAATTACAATCGGGTTGGGGATTAGGTCGGTAGGCAATTGGGTCGTTGGGTGATTGGGCAATGCAGAGAAAGCGAAAGCATTATTGCGGGCATTGAAAATACCCGGCATGGTGTCGTTCCGACGAGCGTCCTGCGGACGCCAATCCAATGACCCACCGACCCAATCACCTAAAACACGGAAATTGCCGCGACATAGGCGCGGCGCGTCAGAACCGCGATTCGGGAAAATGGATAGCGTTCGGCATAGCGGCGGGCTTGCACGGAGAGTGCAGTCTGCCGCTCTTTGTTTGCTGTGAGTTCTGTGCATTTACGTTCAAATTCGCGATCATTATTTCCATTATAAAGTTCGAGGCATTCGCGGCGGCTCCAAATCTCCTGCGTTTCCGGCGTTGTGGAAACCAATATCGGGTAACCTGCGGCAAGCGCGTAAGCCAACGCCGCCCGATTCCGCCAAGTGAAGACGGGCGGTATGAAACAATCTTTGTCCATAAATTCTGCCGTCAATTCAGCGCACTGGTCGGGAAAGAGATCGGATTGGATGGGAATGCCGTCGGGAATCACCGTGACATATTCTGGCTTGGCTCCGCGCTCAATGAGAATTTTGCGCTCATTGTTGGTAGAGACAATTGTATAAGCCGTCGCAAATGGAGCGATTTCGACGGCATCACGGGTGGCTTTGGTGCGAAAATGAACAGCGTCTTTGAGCCGTTGTGCCATACTTTTATTAAAAACGGCGAGCAACATTTCCATCGGAGCGAGATTGTAAGCGGTCAGGACGACGGGCTTTTTGAGTAAGTAACGCAAATCCCAAAATCCCGATTCTTTGGGCAAAACTCCGCCATAAAATGAGTACTCGTGCGACAGATGAATCACATCAATTTCGGGCGCGTTGAGTTTGGCACCGAGTTCGATATAGTAGGCAGTCGGCTGGCGTCCAACGGCGAGAGAGAAAATTTCGACTTCGGTATCGGGCAACTCTTGCAGGGCGTCCGCCAGATTTTGGGTCTGAATGGAAATCCCATAGGCATCGTTCGGTTTGAGCAGGGCGATTTTCATAGCAGAACAATGCCTCGCTCTCTGAGACGTTCGGGGCGGGTTGTGGCGAAGAAATTGGGACGCAGCAGATCAGGTTCATAGAGAGTGGCGCGGACAAGAGAGAGGCGGTTTTGCGGTGTCCATTCGGGGCGATAGGTCTTATAGCCATACGATTCGAGCAGTTCCGTGACTTGGTCAATGGTCGCGCCTTGTCGTTCGAGGTGTTCCGCCTGAATCTCCAGCAGCAAATCAGGTGTGTCATTCATCAGAAGCCGTTTCGCGCCGGTGAGTGCCGCATATTCCGCGCCCTCCAAATCCAGTTTGATCAGGCGAATTTTGGGCGCAATTTCATCTGTGATCACGGTATCCAATGTGGTCACTTCGACGGCGACGCTGTTGGCGGTTTCATTTGTTTCGGGCGGCGCGAACGAACTGTAGCCCCACATTTCGCCCGAAAAAGCGGCAAAGGTTCGCGTGCCGATTGTGTCGGCAAGGGCTTGCGGATTGACGGTGATATTAGAGCAGTGATTGAATTCGATATGCCTCTCCAAAACTTTGCGTGTCTCCGGTGCTGGCTCGAACGCGATCACCTGCCCCGTTTCGCCGACTTTAACCGATGCGGCGAGCGAGAACAGCCCGATATGCGCCCCGCCGTCCACGAAAATATCTCCGGGTTGCAGCAGCCTTTCGAGGAGGACGATGTCGGGGTCTTCGGCTCCATAAACCGCAGTGACAAAGGCAAGTGAGGAGTTTTTGGGCAGTTTCAGCGTGATTTTGCCGTGCGCGTGGGGCAGGGCGATTTCCGGCGCGAAAGTCACGGCGCGACGCAGTTGAAACGCCAAGAATTTTGTTGCCGTGAGAAAAGGTTTTCTGCGCCACGCGGGGTTACCAAACATTCAATAGTACTCTCGACTTTCCGAAGAATCAGTCCAACGTGCAATGCACAAGGGACGAAATTCCGTCGCTCGGTGACGTTCCGCCGCAGATGCTCTGCTTTAAGGGTTATTGTGTACGAAGCACACTGGGCGAAAGGCTTTGAGCGACGGAGTTTCATCCTTTAAGCTTGTTGGAATCTTATCTATTTTCATCATCGCCTCAAGTATTCTGCACGATGCGGCAGATTCCCTCTGTCTATCGGGTAAAATACTCTTAATCGCGCTGCTGCGAGTGGTTACCCTGAAAAAAGTGGTCACATCTCCCGACAACTCCTCCGTATCTTCTTCTGTCGGTCAAATCTCAATTTTCGTTTGCGATACGAAGTGGTATCGCGTTTTTGGTTCTCCTCGGTATATGCCTATGAAGGGAATTGTCCTTGCGGGCGGGGCTGGCACGCGCCTGTACCCGATGACCCACGCTGTCTCGAAACAACTGCTGCCAGTTTATGACAAGCCGATGGTGCATTATCCGTTGTCTGTGTTGATGCTGGCAGGGATTCGCGAGATTTTGCTCATTGCCACGCCCCACGATTTGCCGCTGTTTCAGCGATTGCTGGGAGATGGCAGTCAATACGGCATTCGGATTCAATACGCCGAACAGCCGAAACCCGAAGGCTTGGCGCAGGCGTTCTTGATCGGCAAAGAGTTCTTGGCGGGTGAGGGCGCGTGTTTGGTGTTGGGCGACAATCTCTTTTACGGCAACGGCTTGCCGGAACTGCTCGCATCGGCGGCACAGCGCACGAACGGTGCCACGATTTTCGGCTATCGCGTCAAAGACCCGCAACGTTACGGCGTCGTTGAGTTCGATGGAACCGGCAAAGCCCTTTCGCTCGAAGAAAAACCCGCCGTACCGAAATCCGATTATGCTGTCATCGGACTCTATTTTTATGATGCGCGGGTCTGTGAGTTTGCCGCGCAACTCAAGCCGTCGGTACGCGGCGAGTACGAAATTACGGACTTGAACCGAACTTATCTCGAACACGACGCGCTTCACGTCGAACGCTTGGGGCGCGGCATGGCATGGCTCGATACGGGAACCGTCGAATCGTTGCTGCAAGCGAGTAACTTTGTTGCGGCAATCGAACAGCGGCAGGGCTTGAAAATCGCCTGTCTGGAGGAGATCGCCTTCGAGTGCGGATATATTACGGCGGACGAACTGCTTGCTTTGGCGCAAAAACTCGGCAATTGCGATTATGCCCGCTATTTGGAGCGTGCCGTCTTGGAACGGGGAATATAACAGTCCATGAAGGTGATTGAAACCCCGCTGTCCGGTGTTGTTGTGCTGGAGCCGACGATTTTGCGCGATGCACGCGGCTTCTTTATGGAGACCTACCACGCGAGGAAATACGCGGAGTTCGGCATCACGGAAACTTTTGTGCAGGACAATCACTCGCATTCTGTGCGCGGCACTCTGCGCGGCTTGCACTACCAGCGCGACCACCCGCAAGCCAAACTCTGCCGTGTGGTTCAGGGCGAGGTGTTTGATGTCTGCGTAGATTTGCGGCAGGGTTCGCCGACCTTTGGGCAGTGGTATGGAACGGTGCTGTCGGCGGAAAATGCGCGGCAGATTTTTGTTCCGGCAGGATTCGCGCACGGGTTTCAGGTTTTGTCCGAGACGGCAGATTTTCTCTACAAATGCTCCGATTTTTACGTATCGGGCGATGAGCGCGGGATTGCTTGGAATGACGCGAACATCGCCATCGCATGGAAATTTGAGATCGAGCCGTTGCTCTCCGAGAAAGACAGGCATAATCCAAATCTCTCGGAAATCGCCCTGCAAGACTTGCCGTTCTTCACCGAAACGATACAATTTCTCGATTAAGAAACTGTTAAGATGGAGATTCTGGCACGGGTTGTGCAATATATCTATTTGGCGACGGTCGGTTTGCGAAGTTTCCCATTGCATTTGAGGAAATCCTGTGGCAAGTTTTGCGCGTAGTGCTTCCGCCATCACCGTTGCTGCAATCTGTTTGGTAGTTTTGGAAATATGGATACAACAATCGACAGCATAACCAGCGAAGAGATCAGAGGCAAAAAAAGACTCAAGCGCGTTGCCCTCAACTCGCTCGCGGCGATGGCAAACAAAGTTTCCAATATGCTGGTGCTTCTGATTTCCGTTCCAGTAACCGTGAAATATCTCGGAGCAGAACGCTTTGGATTGTGGTTGACAATCGGTTCCCTGCTTACTTTTCTGAATTTCGCTGATCTAGGGATGGGATACGGGATTCAGAACAGCGTTTCGGAAGCGGATGGCAAAGAGGACATGAAGACTGCGCGAGAATATATCTCCAGTGGTCTGTTTATGCTGTTGTGTGTTTTT
>CAZPZP010000141.1:0-7977 GCA_964591025.1 uncultured Chthonomonadaceae bacterium | reverse complement strand
ACTCTTACAAGAGGTCTAATGCATCTCCGAGCGACATTTTCCTTTGCTGACGCAATTTGACCGCCTCCTCGACAACATCTGAATCCAGTGTCAGAACATTGAGCGAATCGAAGATTTCTTCCAATTTTTGCTTATCGGATGGGTCGAGGTTGTGAAATCCCAACACTTCTACGCGGCTGATCGCGGATGCAGAGGTCACATTATCACGAAGAAATTCGCGTATAAAGAGATATTTAGGACGTACCGAATAGATAAGAATGTTGCTATCAGTGAGCATCAGTCTTCCCTTCCCGGCAAAGGACGATCCTTACGAATTTCGCGTTGCCATGCCGCAGGGTCTTCAGGCCATGGCGTCGTACTGCTTTGTGCAAGTGCCTCAAGAGCATCAAAAAGTTTTTCTTTCCGCTCTTCTTCGGTGAGTTCAGATTGCTTCAGCACAGTAATTTGTACTTGAATGCCCTCTTGTGTATCTACAGGTGGGCTGTCGGTTTTCCATTCAATTGTGTTGCCGCGAAGAATCGCGTTATAAGTTTTGCCCATAATGTTTTCCTTGCAAACAGAAAGTGATGCTCCTATTATATAGCACACTCAGCGATTATTCCAGACCTTGCTCGGCGAGTTCGATGGCGTTGAGGAGAGCGCGAGATTTGTTGAGGCACTCCTGATATTCGTTCGCCGGAACCGAGTCGGCGACCAGTCCTCCGCCCGCTTGCAGCCACGCTGTTTGACCGTCCACCATCATCGTGCGAATCGTGATCGCCATATCCATATCGCCTGTATAACTGAAATAGCCGACGGAACCTGCATAGAAGCCGCGCCGTGTCGACTCTTGCTCGTCTATAATCTCCATTGCCCGCACTTTCGGCGCACCGGAAACGGTTCCCGCCGGGAAACACGCCCGCAAAACGTCGAACTCATCCTGCCCTGCCGCCAATTTGCCTGTCACATTCGAGACGATGTGCATGACGTGCGAGTAGCGTTCGATGATCATCAGTTCGTCCACGCTGACGGTTCCGTATTCGCAGACCCGCCCGATGTCGTTGCGCCCCAAATCCACCAGCATGATATGCTCGGCACGTTCCTTCTCATCTGCCAACAGTTCGAGTTCAAGGCGGGCGTCCTCTGCGACGTTGTGACCACGCGGGCGCGTCCCCGCAATCGGGCGAACCCGAACCGTATCGCCTTCAACCGTGACCAGAATTTCCGGCGACGTTCCGATGATTTTGCGCCCGCCGAAGTCGAGATAATACATATAGGGCGACGGATTCACGGAACGCAGGGCGCGGTAAATGTCGAACGGCGGCACGGTAAATTCCACGCGGAATCGCTGAGACAGCACAATCTGAAACGCATCGCCCGCAAGAATATACTGCCGACACCGTTCAACCGCCGCCTCGTACTCATCACGCGGAAAACACGCCTCCAGCAAAATGAGTTTTGGAGAGGAATAAGGAACATGAGAAGGGGGATGAACTCCACCGTGCTGCAGCAAATGAATCAGGTTTTCGACTTTGGCGACGGCGTTATGATAAGCGTTTCCAGCATTGTTGTCGGTAATATGGGCGTTGCAGACCGCTTTCAGGCGATGGCGAACGTGATCGAAGATAATGAGCGTATCGGTAAAGACAAAACAGGCGTCGTCAACATTGAGTTCGTCGGGATTCGCGTCCGGCAATTCCTCGAAAAAGCGCACGACATCGTAGCCGAAAAAACCAACCGCTCCGCCGCAGAAGCGCGGCAGGTTCTCGTTCGGCACAAAGGTATATCGCCGCAAAAGGTCGCGCAAAAGAGTCAAAGGATCGGAACCATCGGGAATCGTTTCAGTGCGCGAGACTCCGTTTTCCGTGTAAGTGGCAGTGCGCCCTTTGGTGCGAAAAATCAATGCCGGATCACTGCCCAAAATGGAATAGCGTCCGAGATGTTCGCCGCCTTCCACGCTTTCGAGCAAAAAAGAAAAGGTTTCGGCGGGCAGATTGGCGGTTAGTCGCTCATAGGCGGAGACGGGCGTCATGCGGTCAGCAAGAATTTCGCGATAGACAGGAATCAGATTGCCCTGCTCTGCTTGCGTCTCAAATGTCTCAAAATCGGGAAAAATCGGCGTCATTGCGGAAGCTGCTTTCTGCGAAAGAATAGATAACGCACAGTATACCTTGTGCCTTCGGGAACAAAAAAGAGGGGTCGGCGTCCTTTGCACGGCAATAATTTCACAAGAAAGGCTATAGATCAGAGGCGATTCGGGCGAAAATTCTTATGGCACAAGATTTGCATGGTAGACTTACGAGGAAACACTCGCGCTATGCCCACACCCGCCGCACTATAGGAACTCTTGGCAGTGACAACAACCGCAGTAAAACCGACACAGAGAGCCGCTGAGATTTCCGCGCCCGTCGCAATCTCCATTCTCATTTGCACCCGCAACCGTCCAGAAGACCTCGCGCTGGCACTGCCCGGAATCTTGGCACAAAACTATCCCGATTATGAGGTCGTTCTCATTGATCAAAGCACCGATGATCGCTCCGCACACTGGACAGAGCAGCACTTTCCTGATCATTCGCGTCTGCGTTATATTCGTACCCAGACGGTGGGACTGAGTATCGCCCGCAATCTCGCCCTGACCGAAGCTCGTAACGAGCTCTGTGCTTTCACGGACGATGATACCGAAGTGCCACCAGATTGGCTCCAAAATATCGCTGTAGCATTCGCGGCTTATCCCGATGCCGGCGTGATTTTCAGCCCTGTTCATGCTCCGCCCGACCTGATGGGAACACCGGGACTGCGTTTTCCGAGCTTTTACTTCGACGAAGCCCGCCCGCTCCGCTACAAAGAGATTTATGGAATGGGAGCCAATATGGCACTGCGGAAATCCACGTGGCAAAAAGCGGGACAGTTCGATGCCCTCTTGGGTCCGGGCGCACCGCTGCCCGGTTCAGACGAACACGATTGGCTGTATCGGGTGCATTTGTCGGGGGCTGGCGTTCGTCTCAATCCTGATAATCCTATCATTCACCGTGCTTTTCGCAAAGAAGCCGAATGGAACGGTTTGACCCAAAAATATGCGTATGGAGATGCCGCTTTTGCGATGAAGCATCTGCGCTGCGGCGACCTCAGTGTTCTGCCGATGATCGCCCATCGGCTGTTTTATTTGGGAGCGCGGGGCTTGCTGCGGATCGCCCAGCGCGATCCCGGCTGGCGATACGAATGCAACTATGTGCGCGGCTACTGGACTGGTCTCTGGGGGAGTCTGTCCTATCCGATTGACCGCCGCAGTCGTCTTTTTCTCCCGAAGCGAGCGGGCAAGCCATGATCCAAAAGCCGCCTTCCAGTCCAATGCTGCTGAGCGTCGTCATTCCGACCTATAATCGAAAGGAGAGTCTGCTCCGAATGCTAAATGCACTCGCCAAGCAGACATTCCCTGCGTCCGATTTCGAGGTGATTGTCATCTCGGACGGTTCCTCAGACGGCACGACTGAGGCGGTCAAGGCGTTTTCGGCTCCGTATCGCCTGATTTTCGAGGAGCAGAAAAATTCCGGTCCGTCCGTCGCTCGCAATAAAGGCGCGAGAATGGCGGCGAATCCACTCTTGGTTTATTTAGATGACGACATTGAGCCGGTTCCTGAGTTTCTTGCCGAACACGCACAGGCACACAACGGCGTCACCGATTTAGTTTTGATTGGTCCTCAATCTGAGCCGCCGAACGAGCCGATTCCGCACTGGATCGCTTGGGAACACAAAATGCTGCGGAAGCAATATGAGAATTTTGTTTCCGGTGTCTGGGAAGCAGGACCGAACAATCTCTATAGCGGCAATTTTTCCCTGCGGCGCGAGCATCTGCTCGCCGTCAACGGATTCGATACACGCTTTACGCGGCAGGAAGATGTCGAACTCGGTTTTCGGCTGGCACAACGGGGCTTGCGATTTCGGTTCAATATGGCGGCGAACGGCTGGCATCGTCCCACGCGCCCGTTTGCCTCGTGGTATAAAACGCCGTTCGAGTACGGCAAGCGCGATGTGCAAATGGCGCGAGAGATCGGCGAGGCACGGGTCATGGAACTTGCCCGCCGTCACTACAAAGAGCGCAATCGGCTGACCCGCTTTTTTGCCCGAACCTGCATCGGAATCGCCCCGCTCGAATGGGCTGTCCTCACAACGGGGCGCGGTGCGGTCAAACTCGGCGGTCAGAAAATCGCCTTGACCGCGTGCAGTCTGCTGTTCAATCTGCGCTACCTGCAAGGGATGTGCCGCGAACTCGGTGGGCGGGCGGCGTTGTGGGCGGCAATACAGGGAACAGGGACAATCCCCAAGTTGCCGTTATGAAGGATCAAGGAAGTGGAATGTTAGCAGAAGCGGACAAAAGCGAAAGAGACTGTTCCCTGTTCCCTGTTCCCTGTTCCCTCCGCATGGCGTTCGTCATGGAGCAGCAGGCAGGAATGCGAACGCAGTATCAGAATTGGCGGCGCGTGGTCGAGCAGGAAGAGGGCATCGCGGCGACGTGGATTCCGATCACCTATTGGGACGATAATGGGCTGCTGGAGAAGTTGAAGTTTGTGCCGGGTTCGATCAGGTCGTTGCTGCGGAGTCGGCAGCAGACGCGGGACGGGTTGGGCAGTGTAAAATATGATGCGATTCTGTTTAACACGCACAATCCGGCGGTCACGTATCAGAAGCCAGTGCGGACTCAGCGCACGTTTTTGATGTTCGATGTGACGCCGAAACAATACGACGGTTTGGTGCATTGGTACGGGTTTGGGCAGAAAGCCGACAAGCCGGGACTTTATGCCAATTGGAAACACGCGCAGGTTTGCCAGACATTTCAGGCGGCGGAAGGGCTGTTCGCGTGGTCGAATTGGGCGCGACAGTCTGCCATAGACGATTATGGGGCTGATCCGGCAAAGGTGCATCTTGTGCCGCCGGGAGTGGATACGTCGCTATGGCATCCCAATGCGGCACAGAAGCCGAATGACGGCGTCACGCGGATTCTTTTCACGGGCGGCAATTTCGAGCGCAAGGGCGGCGATTTGCTCTTGAAATGGGCGCGAGAGACCCAGCGCAAGAATTGGGAACTGCATCTCGTCACAATAGACAAAATTGAGGACATTCCGGCGGGCGTTATCGTTCATAACAACGTCGGGAGCAACGCAGTGGAGTTGATTCGATTGGCGCAGCAGTGCGATATTTTTGCCCTGCCGACCCGCGCCGATTGTTTTTCGATTGCGTCTTTGGAGGCGATGGCGGCAGGTTTGCCCGTCATTGTCACCAATATCGGCGGCATTTCGGATATTGTGCGCGAAGGCGAAACCGGACACTTGATCGCCGCCGAAAATTATGAGATGCTCGGCGCGAAATTAGAGAGTTTGATGGACGCCCCCGAAACCTGCCGCCAAATGGGACAGCGTGGGCGCGAAGTTGTCTGCGAACGATTCGAGTTGGCAGACACAGTTCGGAGCGGCTTGAAATTGATGGCGGGTCGTTAGGCAATGCCTTTTGAGTGCGAAGCATGGCACGGCGGAACGCCCTTATCAGAGGAATTTATTCCGCTGTGTCTGTTGTCAGGGTACAAGAACGTACCCTGCTAAAAAACAGGCGTCCTACGGACGAAATCCCCGTCAAGAGTATTATCCTCTGCATTGGGATTTGAGTGCGAAGCACGGCACGGCGGAACGCCCCTATCAGAGGAATTTATTCCGCTGTGTCGTATGCAGCTTGGAATTGATGAGGTGAGGTTGACAACAGAACGCACACAATCCCATACGCGGCAGTTTCGTATCGGCTTTGTCATGGAGCAGACGCTTGGTCATGTCACGCATGGGCTGAACCTGTTTCGCGCTATCGAAGCCGACCCAACGGTTTGCCCGGTCTGGCTGCCTGTGACTTACGACGGCGCAGATCGCTGGGAGCGGATTCCGGGCGTCAAATCGAACTGGTCATTGAAAGGGAGTTTGCGGGCAAAAGACGCCCTGCACGCAGTTTTGGCAAAGCAGAAATTGGACGCGCTTTTTATTCATACTCAAACACTGGCACTTTTCTCTGTCCCGTTTATGCACCGAATACCGACAATAGTCTCATTGGACGCCACACCGCTGAACTATGACACTGTAGCAGTCGAATACGGACACGCTCCGACACAAAAGAATTGGCTGGAACAAAAAAAATTCGGATGGAACAAAAAGACGTTTCACGCGGCGCAGGGTTTGATTACGTGGTGCGATTGGGCAAAACAGTCGTTGATCGCCGATTATGGGGTCGCAGGGAACAAAATTGCTGTCATACCGCCGGGAGTCGATATGAGGCGTTGGGATTTTGGAGCGCAGCCACGCACGGCACAAAGCGAGAAGCCGTTACGTTTGCTGTTCGTCGGCGGCGATTTTGCGCGAAAAGGCGGGAACGTGCTTCTCGATGCTTTCCGTACTGATCTGCGGCGCACCTGCGTTTTGGACATTGTGACGAAATCCGCTGAGGTTGACGCACAAGTTCAGGATTTAGAGAATGTGGCGGTGCATCGCGGATTGAATGCCGACAGCCCGAAACTGCGCGAACTTTATGCCGCCGCCGATGTGTTTGTTTTTCCGACGCTGGGCGACTGTCTGCCGATTGCGGTGATGGAAGCGATGGCGGCGGGCTTGCCGATAATTGCAACTCATGTCGGGGCATTGTGCGAAGAGGTCGAGGATGGAATCAACGGCATTGTGATTCCGCCCCGCGATACCGACGCCCTGAAAAACGCGGTTTCTGCCCTACAGCACAATCCAAATCAACGGCTTGGCATGGGACTTGCAAGCAGACAGATGGCGGAAAAACGCTTCGATGGCACAGTGAACTATGCGGCGATACTGACACGTCTCAAGGAGCTGTGCCGATGAGTTGCTCTAAGCCGCGTGTGCTGATGCTGATTCCGAGCGTCGCGAAAACCGACGTTGCCGAGGCAGTGCGAAACGACACGCACCCGATGATGGATTATCACGCGCTCCAAGCCCGATGGAACGCGGACATTCTCGATTATGCGGCGTTGAATGCAGAGCAGAACCCTGTTCTTGTGAAAATCGCACGCAAAGCGGGGCAGGATGCGGCTCTGGCGATGGCGGGTTACTTGCGGCGGCGCGATTACGATATCATTTACTCGAACGGCGAGAACATTAGTATTCCGCTGGCAATGCTGCTCAAGCGGCACCGAGTTCGCCCGCGCCATGTATTGATTGGACATCATCTTTCGACAGGCAAAAAGAAGCCGTTTTTTCGCGCTCTGCATTCCGAGATGGATGCGATTTTTGTCTATGCCAGCACACAGCAAACCTACGGGATGCAGGAATTAGGCATTCCGAAAGCGAAACTGCCGCTAATCCCGTTTCATGCCGACCATCGGTTTTATCGTCGCCTATCTGCTTCGCCCGATGCACCGCCGAGAATGATCAGCAGTGCCGGTTTGGAATGGCGCGATTATCCCACGATGGTCGAAGCCGTGAGTGGTCTCGATGTCGAAGTTCGCCTTGCGGCGGCAAGCCCGTGGAGCAAGCATCAGAACGAGACGGAGAACCGCACGCTTCCGCTCAATGTGTCGGCGCGTCGGTATCCCTACAATGAATTGCGGCAACTGTATGCCGACTCGCGGTTTGTGGTCGTGCCATTATATGAGAACGATTTTCAAGCGGGAATCACGACGATCTTAGAGGCTATGGCGTGCGGCAAAGCCGTAATCACCTCAAAAACCGTTGGGCAGATTGATACGATTGTGGACGGCGAGAACGGTTATTATGTTCCGCCGGGTGATCCCGAAGCGTTGCGGGCTGCCATTATGCACCTTTTGCACAATCCCGAAGAGGCGGCGCGGCTCGGAGCCAATGCCCGAACTTATCTCGAAGAGAACGCGACCCTCGATCATTGGGTCGAAAATATCGTCACCTTCTCGAACGATTTGCTCTGAAACTCACCGGCGAAATGAATTGTTACTGTCAAAATCTCGTTGCTGCTCTTAACCGGGGGGGG
>CAZPZP010000140.1:0-7987 GCA_964591025.1 uncultured Chthonomonadaceae bacterium | reverse complement strand
ACAACCCGCAACAGTTACTCTTATAGAGGTGTATTCACAGAAATCGCCCTTGTATCTACGCGCCAAATCACGGACGCGGCAATCACTGCCGCACACGCCAGCGGAGCCAAAACCTTCTTGTTTTATTGGCTTTGTTTCGGCGAACGGGAAGGCTTTGGATCGAAAGAAGTGTAGGAAGAAATGCTCATCGGTTCTCCAGTGCGAATTTTCGATAAAGACGGTTTACTCTATACGGAGGGCGTCCTTCAGGGCGTCTCACGCCGCAAACAGACCCGCCTCACCCAAATCTTAACCTTCACGGTCTGCTGCCCTCTCTCCCCTGCCCGTGCCTCCGGTGCGAAGGTGTTGGTGGAGTATCAGAAAGACGGACAGCCCTGTGAACTCATGATGATATTGGGCGGGCATCATAAAGTCGAAGGCGGCATCGAATCCGAACTCCATGCTTCCGAAACCGTCACCGACACTCAGGAACAAGGAATGCCGTGGCACTCCCTCTGAAGCCGAAACGGAACTGCCGCTTGACGAAAATGAAATCACTCGCTTCAGAGATCACTCTCCTCACGTCCTCGTGAAAATCACGAGGCGGCGAAAAAAACTCCGCGCTGTTCTTGTGACACTTTTCACAGGCAAGGTCACGAAACCGCCCTCTTTTCCGGTACGTATTCTTTACTGTTCCAACATTTTCCACTCTCCAGATCGGATATTCGAGATAAGCGCATGGTGAAAAAGATCGCATTAGGCTGTTTATTGCCTCTCGTCGTCGTCGGTGGTTTGGGCGCATTTGCCTACAAAGCGTTGTCCAAATCCGAGCCGAAAAAGGAGCGGAGCGAAGCCGTCACACGCGGCAACGTCGAGATCAAGGTCATCGAGACCGGAAGCATCGAAGCCCTCCGCAAAGTCGAGGTCAAAAGCAAAGCGGGCGGACGCTTGGACAAACTTTTTGTGGATGAGGGAGCCGTTGTCAGGCAAGGGCAGATTTTGGCGATTATCGATCCGCAGGAGATTGATCGCCAAGTGGACGCCCTTCGCGCCCAACTCACCGGAGCCGAAGCCCGCTATCAGTCGGCACTCCGAGGGACAGACTTCCAACAGGTGCAAACTACGACGGGTGTTTCTCAGTTCGAGGGCGCGGTCAATTCCGCCCTTGCCCGCCTCAAACTCGCCGAAGCCGAAGCGACCACTCAGCCCGAACTGACCCGACAAGCCATTGACGCGGCAGAAGCCAATCTCGAATCGACTCAAGCCACGCTCGACGCGCAGCAGCAATTACTGAATCAAATGATTCAGGTGACTCATCCGCAGGCGATTGTCAGTGCCGAAGCCACGCTTGAACGCGCCAAGGCACAAGCCGAAAACGCCCAGCGCAATCGCGACAGACAGCGCAAACTGCTCGCGCAGGGCTTTGTCTCCCAGCGCGATGTGGACGCCGCCGACACCGATACACGAGTGGCGGACAGCCAAGTGCGCGAGGCACAGCAGCGTCGCAACCAAATCGAAAACCAGAACCGCCTTGAAGTCGCCAATTCCAAAAGTCAAATCGCCAATCTGCGCGGTCAGGTGCGTCAAACCACAGCGGCACTGGCACAGGCGAAATCCAACATTCTACCCACCATCAAAAATCGCGAACTCGAAAATGCCCGCGCCTCCTACTCACAAGCGTTGGCGCAGCTCAAAGCGGCAAAGTCCAATACCTCGCAGGATGCCATGCGCCGCTCCGATGCCGATGCCGCCAAATCCAACGTCATTCAGAGTAAAAGCCAATTGGAAGAATTGCTGGTTCGACAGCGCGATACCACTCTTTATGCTTCGATGGCGGGCGTCGTCACCAAACGCTATATCGAACCCGGCGAAATCGTCCAATCGGCAGTCTCCTCGTTCGGTTCGGGAACGCCTGTCTTCCAAATTGCCGACTTAGGGAGTCTGATCGTCAAAATCAACGTCAACGAAGTCGACATCAACAAGGTCAGGCGCGGACTGCCAACCGAAGTTCGGATCGACGCTTCGGGCGGCACAACCTTTGCCGGACACGTTCGTAAAGTTGCTCCTGCCGCTCTCAACAGCGCGTCGGCTTCGAGCAGTGGCAGTGGTTCCGGTGGTGGCGGTTCGCAGGGCGTGATCAAGTTTCCGGTTGAAATTCGCGTGGACAAGTCTGACCCACGCCTCAAACCCGGCATGAGCGCACGCTGTACAATTTTCATCGCCAGACGCAAGAGTGTTCTGCGCTTGCCAACCAACTGCGTCACTGGAGCCGGAACCGAAGGAACTGTCCAGATCGTGACCAAAACGACAAAGGAAGGCAAAAAAGTCGAAACAACCGCCCCGCGCAAAGTGACCGTCGGACTGCGCGGCGATGACTTTGTCGAGGTTGTTGCCGGGATCAAAGAGGGCGAGTGGGTGCGTCCCGGAGCCTATACGGGTCCAAAGCGCAAGGAGATCGAGATCAACTTCGATAAGGGACCACGCGAATGAACTTGATGTACAGCATTACAACCGCGCTTGCCAACCTGCTGGCAAACAAACTCCGCTCGGCACTGACGATGCTTGGAGTGATCATCGGTGTCAGCGCAGTGATTATTATGACGGCGATTGTGCAGGGCGCGTCCGCCCGCGTCACCTCCGAGTTCAGTCGTCTCGGTTCCAGTCTGATCATCATCTACTACGAACTCGATCAGAAGGACGCCAAGAAATCCACGCGCCGCATCGAAGGGTTGAAAATGGACGATGTTCGCGCCATCAAGGAGCGCGGCGACTTGGTCAAAAGTTTCTCTGCCGAACTTCCGATAGGGCAGAGCGTTCCCGCAAAATTTCTTACTAAAGAGATGACTGTCAGCCCGAATGGCGTCATGCCCGCTTACGAGCGATTGCGGAATGTCAAAGTCGCACGCGGACGCTTTATCTCCGAGAACGACCTCAAAACGTGGGCAAAAGTCTGCGTAATCGGCGACAAAGTCCGCAAAGAACTCTTCCCGGATCGCGACCCGCTGGGACAAGACATTGACTTAGCGGGGCAGACCTTGACCGTTGTCGGCGTGATGGAGGCGAAAGGACGATCTCTCGAAGGCGACGCCGACAAATCTCTGTTTACTCCGCTGACGACAATCCAGAAGCGATTTGTCGGCAGTGAGTTGGTGGGAGTCGTCTGGGCGGAACCCAAAGACCCGACAAAGATCAATGAGACGATGGATCAGATTTGGCAGATTCTGATGCGCCGCCACGATAATGCGCCCGGCTTCCATGTGGACAGCCAAGAGAATATCCTCAACAGTATCAACAAAATTCTTGCGGTGTTCGGGATTGTTCTTGGCTCGATAGCGGGGCTTGCCCTGCTCGTCGGCGGCATCGGAATTATGAATATCATGCTGGTTTCCGTTACGGAGCGCACCCGTGAAATCGGTATCCGCAAGGCAATCGGCGCGAAACGCAAAGATATTCTGATGCAGTTCTTGATCGAAGCAGCGACTGTAAGCGGTGTCGGCGGCTTGATCGGCGTAGCGTTGGGGGCGGGCGTCGCGTATGGAATCGGCTATATCACGCAGTTTGTGCCGAGTCTCGTCGATCCTCAAACGGGTGCGAAAGGAATGTCGATCTATCTGCCGCCATCGGTTTCCATTGGGGCGTTTCTATTTTCAGCGGGCGTCGGAGTTTTCTTCGGCATCTATCCTGCCATTCGCGCCTCGCGCCTCGATCCGATTGAAGCCCTGCGCCATGAGTAGAAGATTTTTATGGAAACTCAAAAAAGCGTGCGAGACAATCATGAACACGCAATGAGTTTGCTCTTGACCGGGTACAAGAACGTACCCGGCTAAAAAACAGACGTCCTGCGGACGCAAATTCCCTCATTCATGAGTATATCGCCTCGCTTGAAGGTCGTGATACCGATATGAGTTATGCCAAATACCCTCTTATAAAAAAACTGACGCCTCATAATCGGTTCGTCCGTAGGACGACTGTTTTTTAGCCGGGTACGTTCTTGTACCCGGTCAAGAGCAAACTACTTTCAAGCGATGGGAGTGTTTTTCAGCCGGGTACGTTTTTGTACTCGCAGTGGAAACTCTTCTGCCTACTAACTGATGCAAGAGGTCTAATATCTCATTGCCGCTTGAACACATTGAGGCTCTACTCAACCGGCGCAGTACGGACACCGAAGCCGTAGCCCGCAATCGTCGGATCGTTGGTGAGCAGGATAAAATCGGCGAGAACGTCTTTGTTGGGACGGGCGCGAAGAGTGATCGAATGGGTTCCGCGTGTCAAGGGTAGGGTCGCGGCAAGAAATGTCTCGCCCGCCCGCGCATTGGCGAGGCTCACAGGCTGCCCGTCGAGCAGAATGTCAATCGGTTCCGCCTTGCCGTTCCGAATGGCGCGAACATAGAGGGCGTAGTTGCCCGGCAGTTCGATAGCAAACCGTGTCGTGATAGCCCCCTCTTTGACCAAACGCACCGCCGAATTTCCCTGCCCCGGACTGCATCGCGCATTGGCGACCATCGGCTGATTGTTGAGTTCCAGAAACTTCTCGCACTCGAACAGCAACTCCTGCGCGGGCGGAGTGAACGAAATTGCCCCGATACTGTGCGGTTCCAGTGTCACCTTCCAACTCGTCTCCATCGGAATCGCCACTTCCCCGCGCCATGCCGCGAAGAATTCCGGCGGCAGGGTCACGGTTTTGACAATCTCCTTGTCCGTCGCGTTATAGAACAAGACTTTGTCCGTGAACAGGGTCGCATACACATTGTCGAACGCATTGTCCGCTGGCAGGGCATCACGCCGCCCCGCTTCGATAGTACTCAAATTATAGACAGTGCGCCGAATCACTTCCAAGTAGGATTTGATGAGCGTGCGGGTCGCCGGAAAGAAAATCGTTAAGCCCTTGCCGTATTTGCGCGTCCAACTGTCATTGAGGCGATTGGTATCGATCTCACGCCGGAACGCCCCCGTCAGCATCGGCGGGTTCGGGATTTCCCGCGCATCGGTTTTGAGGATTTGCACCGAATGCACCAAAACCCCTGCCGGACGCTTATCGGTTCCGGCTTCACGGGCAAAGGTTTCGGATTTGAACGTCAGAGTCAGCGTTCGTTGCGAAAGAGTCGCGTCTTCCGGTACAAAAAACCGATAAGTCACATCGCCGGTTGAATTGAGTTCGCCGATCTCCACGTTGTTGGCAAGCAAAATTCGCTGCTTGCCTTCGCCCTCTTTTGGAACCGTCACACGCACAATCACGGCGTATTTATTGCCCGCTTCAATCGGCAGACGCATTACGGCATTGGCTCCTGCCCAACGCCAGACCGACTCGCCGATCTTTTCCGTATCTAGCCAGTCGCCCGTCAGAAAATCCGCCATTTCGGGCGCACCCGCCGGAACCCGATACTGCGGCTTGATCTCCCCGACAAATCGCTCCGTCACTCGCGCCGGAGCAAGCTCGTTGGCATAGCCGAACATCTCCGCAAACCAAGCGGCATCGCCCGCAAACGTCGTCACTTTGCCAAAGTCATAAGCCAGCAGAACGCCGCCGTCATTGACCCACGCCTTGATCTTCTCCAGCGTTTCCGGCGTGCATTGCATCCCTTCCCACAAGCACAAAATGCGATAGCGCGACAGGCAGCCGTCGTCCACCATCCGATCATCTACCACATCGAAATTCACCGCGTCGCGCAACAGGCGGCACGTATTGTAAAACAGCGGAGCATAGACCTGTTCGGGGCGCAGGGTTTGCGCTCGCGCCGGGTAGAACATCGCGACATCTACAATCGGCTTTTCAACGCGCAGATATTTGGCGTTGCGATAGTAGACTTCCCGATTTGCGACGGCAGTATCCGCCCAATCGAAGACTCCAACCGCTCCTTGAGACACCGCCTCGAACAGCCGCTCCGTCTCCTGATTGGCAGTGAGATTCGGAAGCGGTTCCAGCCACAATGGAGCCTCGTAAAAACGCGCCGCGCTTCCGATCCGCCCCATCAGACTCGCCGCATTCTCTCCAAATGGACGCAAGCCGCTCTGATTGGCACGCACCGCCGCCTTCGCTTGCGCGGCGATCTTGGGAAGCAGACTGTTGTCGTTTCCGCCCCGAATATCCTCATCGGGAAAGCCAATGGGCAGCATAAGAAGCGCATTCGGCAGATGTTTTCGCGCAGTATCGAGATTGAGTTTGACCGCATTCCCCACCGAATCGCGATACCACGCAATATAATCGAGCCACTCCTGACGCGCCTCGGCACGCGGCTTCTCAGGATAGAGAACCGCGTCGAAACCGGGATATTCCCGTTTCCAAGCCGCATTCAGAGCGTCGAGAGTTTGGTATTTCTCCTGCATCACGCGCCGGAAGTCGGCACGCGCTAAAGCGTCGTGCGTCCAATACCCAAGATGATCGTGCAGATTGCCGAACCGTTCCTGCCATATCTCTTTCTGTCCCGGCGTGACCACACGCCCGCCGTTCATCACGCCCGCCTCGCCGTAATCGCCGTGAATCCCGACAATCGCGGCTTGCGTCTTTGCCCCAAACTGTTTGGCGAACGCGGCGTATTCCGCATCGAGAAATTCGCCCCATTTCGGTTCCCACAACGAAAACGCTTCAACCGGCTCGCCATGTTCGAGGCACTGCAAGCGCGTAAACGGCACGTCCCGGCGATACCATGCGGGCGGAAAGGCTCCGTGCGCGAAATACACCCAGTCCAAGCCCAAACTGGAAACCAGCCGCTCGGCTGAACCTGCCGCGTTCCAATCCCAGCGATTCGGGGCAGTTTGCTCTGTGCCGAGATGATCGGAATCGGTTTGGAACAGCGTAAATCCGGCTCCGCGCAAAATCTCCATATCCGTCCGGCTCGATACCGTCGAACTGAGCAGCATTCTGTCGCCGACGTTGCGCGGGCGCGTATAGGGATTCGCGTCGGGATTACCTCCCGCCCGAATATCCCAGAGCCGCACCAATCGGGACGGATCGGCAACAGGCGCACCTCGCAGATTGCCCCAAATGCCGCTGTTTGCCGGAGAGAGTTCCGTCGCATTCGCCCAAGATTTGTCGTCGAATTTGAGCGTTGTCCAACTCGGTGGCACACGATTTGCCGCTTTGACTTTGGCATCGGAAACAAACGTGCGCGTGACATTGTTGGGCAGCGTTACCGTGAGTTTGTATAGCAAGCCGCCCGGTCCCTCGAAATTGCGGGCTTCTATTGCCATGAGGTTCTCGCCCACTTTGAGCTGCGCCGTCACATCGAACTCTTGAACCGAAGTCCAATCGTTGCCTGTGGCGGCAGACTCTTTGCGCTCATTGAACCAAACGGTATAGGTATCATCGGCGGAAACGAGAAGACGTGCAGAAACGGGGGCTTTGTTGAGGCGAAACTTGGCACGAAAGAACGCGGTTTCCTGAGACTTCGCCGCATTGCTGCGCCATATCCACATCCACCGCACCGGAACCACCGGAACGGGTCGGGCAGGTCTTGCACCTGTCGGTGCCGGCTTTTGCGGGGCATTTGCTGCTTGCGCTGCGCCGGCTTTAGGCGGCGGGTTCGGCGATTGGGCGCGAACGCTCAACGCCCCAAGCCCCAAACCAACAATGCAGAAGAACGATAAATGGAGAGAAAAACGGCTGAGTTTCATGCTCGCGTATTCGCGATAGAGCGGGCAAATTCCTTTTTTATCGTAGGGTACAATAACTTTATCCAGTAACAAGGAGACCAAACCCATGACACGAAAACGCCTGAGTTCCGAAGAATTATGGCGTCACGCGGCGACGATTGGTACGACAACCACATTCGCCCCGTTGTCGAAACCGACGAAAACATCAGTAAAATGCTGATTCTTGACATCATCACCGGCGATTATGAGATTGACGAAATGCAAAATTCCCATGCCCTCAATACCCGAATGCTGGCAAACGACTGGCAGGCTATCGCATCGGCTATGATGCAGTCTGGTCGTTCGGCGGTTATCGTCCCCTATTAGACCTCTTGCGTAAGTCGGGTACAAGAACGTACCCGACTCAAAAACAGCCGTC
>CAZPZP010000139.1:0-8014 GCA_964591025.1 uncultured Chthonomonadaceae bacterium | reverse complement strand
GTACCCGAAATATGTGTAATTCCCTTGAGTTTCCACACCTCCATTACTGTATCTTCTCGCTGTGCAACAATTCACACGTTTGGCTTGATCCGCGCAGAAACTCTGCCTCGTCAAAAAGACGTAGGGAGTAGCGGTAGAGGGGGAAACAAAAATGTGGGGTTTACTTTTGCGTGTGGTGGGTCGGCGTGTCGTGCATAAGGCTGTCGCGCATCAGGCACAGCGGCGAGGCATTGACTTCAAGTTGGGCTTTGCCCTGTTTCGAGATAAGCGCGTGCCGTTCGGCGCGAAATTGATGGCAATTGTTCTCGGTTTGGCAGGAATGGTTCTGTTGAACTTGGTTGAGCTGCCCGCCGAAGCGTTTGTCGCGATTTTTCTGCCGCTCTTGGGAATTCCGTTTGTCGGCTTATTCAACGGCATTGAGAACGTCATTGGTCCCATTTTGCTGAGTGGGCTTTTCTTGACCGTGACGGCTCCGAAGCCCATTATCGCCCTGCTTCGCCGCGAGCGTTATGATGCCGAAAACGGCGTAATTGATGTCGAGAGTTATCCTGTCAATCCGGCGGCGAAAGTCCTTGCGTGATTTTCTATTCGTTCGGCAGTGTCACATTTCGGGAACCGCCTCGTAGTCTCTAACGTCATATCGCGTGCAAACCTTTGGGTTTCTGTCCGTATCAGGTTCCAAGGGTGTGACCCGATACAAAAGGAGAATTGACAATGATTACCAATAAGTTTTCGCATAACCTGTTTCCTGCCGTTGCCGCACTGACCATGATCGGCGTGAGCGCACCATCGGCATTTGCCCAGCGCAACCGAACCATGACGCTCGATGCCGGCACGGTCATTCCCGTCAAATTAGAAGACAAAATTTCGTCTAAAACCAACAATAAAGGCGATATATTTACCGCCAAGATTAAAATTGACGGCAACAACAACGATTATGTAGGTTTGCCCGACGGAACCATTATTGAAGGACGTATTTTGTCGGCGAAGCCACGCGAAGGCAAGAATCCCGGAACACTGGAACTCGGTTTCCAGCGTCTCCGAATGCCGAGCGGTCAGTCGTTCCCGATTACCGGCTCTTTGATCGGACTGGACAACAAGAGCGTCAATAAAGACAGAGACGGACGCATCATTGCCAAGCCCGGCACCCAGAACAAGCGGGTAACCTATGCAGGTTATGGAGCAGGAGCAGGGGTACTTGTCGGCTTGCTTTCCGGCGGCAAACTCAATCTCGGCAATGTGTTGCTGGGCGGTCTGTTAGGATATGCCGCCGGTTCGACGCAAAAAGCCAGTGACAGCGTCCGCGATGTCGAACTGAAAACCGGCACGGAAATGGGCGTGAGACTCGACAAGAAACTGACGGTTCGCTACACTTCCGAGCTTGACGATCCCGACGATACACGCTATCGCCGCAACGACGAGACAGGCGACTCGCGCCTTGACCGCCGCCGTGACGATACACGTCCGGGCAACGAGGGAGATCGTGACAATACACGTCCAGGCAACGAGGAAGACCGTGACCTCGACCAACCAATACGCCTCAACTCCAGCGAAATTGGCGTGTTGATCGGTGACCGCGATGTGACGTTCGACTCGACGGCACAGCCTGTGATGAGCGGTGACAAAGTTTGGGTTCCACTGCTTCCGCTCTTGAAATCGGCACGAACAAAGTACACGACTTCGAACAATGCCGTAACGATTATGGCTCCGAACAGCACACTTAAAGTTAACGTCGGAAGTCGCATCGTCATGGACGGTAATCGCCGCGTCCGCATCGATGTGGCTCCGCGCCGTATCAACGGGGCGATTTATGTTCCTGTCAAGGTTATCGAGATGGCAACCGGCTATAAAGCCAACTGGGACAGCGCGACGCAAACCCTGACACTGGACGAATAACTCGCGGATTGGTATTTGTCCCTCAATCCCGACCCTTCTCCCCTGTTAACCGCGCAAGCAGGGGGAGAAGGGTCGGGATTGAGGTGTGTGGGTTATTCCTCCGCCGTCCCCTCGGTGCTCGTCTCCGGTTCGGCGTCTTCGGCGGCAGGTGCGCTGCCCAAGACGCGAGCGCGGTCTGCGCGGTGGGTAATGCCATAGAGATCGAGAATGCGATTGTCCAAAGCGAGATCGGCGGCGGTGACGGCATCCAGCATTCCCGCAATTTCGGCGACGATTCGCGATTCCTCAGCGAAGAATGCGGCGAGGGCTTCGGGCGGTTCCGGCATCAGTGCGTGCGAACTGATCTCGTCCCATGATCGCCCTTTCCACTGCGGACGGTCAAGATAATTGAGCAGATAGCGACGGAGGTCAGGGTCGTCTACCTCAAGCCAGAACTGACTGGCACGCAGTACCACCGTATTCGGGTATTTGTTCGGCGTAAAAACGCGCTTGATTTGCGCCGCTCTGTCACACTGCTCCGGTATACGCAGAAACCCTGCCGCCTGTGCTTGGAACAGGCTATAGGCGGAGAAATCGCGGTCTTGTTGCTGTATTTGGCGCAAGAGTATATCATAAGGAATCGTAATTTCGCGGGTTCCGTCGCGGCGTGTGCGAATGACGTAGCCCTGTTCGCGATAGGCGTTCAGGCTGGCATGACGCGCTAATAGATCGTCAACCTGCGTAACAAGCTCCGCCTGTGCCGCGACATCGGCAGGGTAGATCGGCAGTTTACGAAAATACGATGGGTTGATATGAACATTGTCATATTGCCGCGCAAACCAATAGTTGAGAAGCGATGAATTGAACAACGCCAAGATATACTTGAGGTCGTATGCAGCATTGCCCCCAATGATATTGCTGAAATTATGCCGGTTGTAGAACTGCTTATCGTCGTAGGTCGCAACAAGGCGGCGAGAAAGGGCGCGGTTTCGCATATCTTGAACCAACAATTTCGGCGAATTAAAGTATTTCGCATCACGCTCACACCAAAGCCAATTCCCGTATTTCAGATAGGGACGACCTGCCCCCCACCGCATCTCATAGCGTCCCACAAAGCCCGTACTATCCATGAGAGGCTTCCATTCCGGTTCGCCCGACGGCACTTCACTGCGCGGCTTGATATAGAGATTGGCTTTGCCGTCTGTTGCTGTCTTGTAGGGAATAATGCCCTGACTGCTATCGGTCACATCGCCGAGACGCTGAAGCTTGGTGGCTCCGTCGCCGTTGATCGCGACGCGGCACGCTTCCTCGATCTGCGTGAGAAGAGGAGTCCAGCGGATATTCATTTCATACGCGGGGGAGTCCATCCAAACGCTCTGCGGCTGGGCAAAGGTCTCGTTCCACTGCCGCGCCGTCAGATTGTCTAAGGTTTCGCGTACCGCCATGCTGAATACCTGCGTTGTCTGCGCTCGTCGTGCCTCCCGATCCGTCTCCACCTGCAAAAAGAGCAGAGCGCAGTCCACGTTCGCATCCTTCCAGATACCGCTCGGCAAATCCACAATCTGAGTCAACTTTCCCTTGGTCAGCAATTGCTCCCGCAGTTTCGCGGTATCGGTTCCCATCAGATAGGTATTGGGAGTGATAAAGCCCAATCGCCCATTATCCGCAAGAAGCCGCATCCCCATCTCGAAGAAGAACGTATAGGTGTCGGGCTGACCGTGAAAGATCGTCGGATACCACTCCCGCAACGATGCTTTGTAGGTCTCCGTCAGGCTCGCCCCATACGGAGGATTTGCCACTATCCACCGAAACCCCTGCCGATATTCGTCCTGCCGTCCCTTGATCCGATCTACGGTCTCCAACTCCTCTGCCATCAGGAAACTCGCCCGCACCGTGTAGAAGATGCCCGTCGAAGGCGAAAGCGCATCCACGTTGTAGACATGGAACCGCTGCAAGTTCGGCGGTGCGTTGCCGTCCAACGCCGTTTTCACAAGGTCGAGAACCTGTATGAGCAAATTCACTTCCGCCAGATAGCACGCAAACGGATTGAGGTCGAACCCGTACAGTGTATCGCGCACCGTATCAATGACCTGCCGGGGATTTGTTCCCCCTGCCGCGCTGTATGCCGCAACGAGCCGTCGCGCCGCCTCGACAAGAAACGTGCCGCTGCCGCAGGCAGGGTCTATCAACCGCCGATTTGGTCCGACGATGCCCGCGCCCGTGACATAGCCGCTCTCGTCCAAAATATAGCGAACAATCTCAGGGGGCGTATAGTACTGCCCCTTTTGCTTCTTCTCCGGGCGTTCGACATAGGTATTGTAAATTGTGCCGATCAGGTCGGAATCCACATCGGCGAACTGATAGCGGTTCAGTTGCCGCAGGACGCGAATGAAGCGCAGACGCGAGAGTGTATACCAGTTGAACAGTTCGCGCCCCGTGAAAAAGTGGGCGTAGATGTTCTGTGCATTCTCGAACGCCATATTGAGCAGCGGTTCGTAGGGGTTGCCCTTTGAGAATTGGTAGTAGCGTTCGATTTGGCTCTGCCAGATTTTGATGCCGCCATCGGAGAGGATACGCAGACGCAGTATCCCTTTGTCCTCACAAACCCGAATGAGCATCAGCCGGATCAGCACGACATACGACGCCTGTAAAGCAAACTCATCGCGCCGCTCTGCATCTCCTAAGCCGCCGAGCATCGTTTCCTGCACCATCGCCTTCCACACGTTGTAACTCTCAAACACCTGAATATCGGTGCGATAGTCGTAGCCGAGAAACGCCCTTTTCCTGTGCCACCCGAACGTGGCATCGCCGAATCCCTCAAGGGCAGTGCCGAGCGCACCGAGTCCGTTATCCCAGCGTGTCCACGCCCTGCTGCCGCGCCTGTCACTGCCGACCTTGCGCTCTCGTGCGGCGTTGATCAGGGAAAGGGTTTTCTCTTTCAGTTCTCTGGTGTTGAGATAGGCAAAGGGATCGCGCTCCAACTCGTACAGACTCTCCTCGAAGCCGCTCAACTCTTCCGGCTCCATCCCGACCAATGGCGCGACGCGCCGCATCTCACCGATCACGCTTTCGCGCAGACGATCAATCTGTTCGTGCGCGGTTTCGGTGGGATCGTCGGTACTGCGATTGACCTTCTTATCGTAGTCCTCGCGGCGTTGGAGGTGGGTATCGAGCCGGTTCCGCGCATCGGTTTGCAGGTCTTGGAGGAGGGTCTGCACGGCTCCGACAAAGAGTTCTTGATTTTGCGGGCTGGCTCCGAGCGGCAGTGCCTGTTGTTCCCATGCGTCCTCGTCCATTCCAAGATGCCGTTCGATCTGTTCCCAATCAGCGAACGTCTCGCGACGATACTGATCAAAAAGGAGGCGCAAATTCTGAACAGTGGCGGTATCGAGGGCATCTGCGCCGCCCGCGTTCCATTGCGGCAGTGCGTTCGCAATGTCTATCTCGTAGTCGAGGACAGGACTTGCGGCGTTATTCAACTTCCATACCAGAATCCGTGCGCCGTTGACAAGCCAGCCGTTTTGCAGACCGAGCGCACGGAGATAGCCCGCAAGCTGACTGAGATGACTTTCAGGGTCGCTGGGATCGAGTTCCAATTCCAGTCCGGTGCTTTTGTTCTCCACAACAAAGCAGACACCGTAATCAGGAGTTTCGGGCGCGAAGTCGGGGCGTCCGAACCGCTTGCCCTGATTGTACATCTGTTCGCCGGGCGAATAGCCGAGCAGAGCGAGGAGCGGGCTGACGATGGCATTGTCTACGACGGAGGCTTCATCATTGGTGCGTCGTGTGGGGAGTTTTTGCAGATAGGTCGCGAAATCCTGCCCGCGAAACTGCGGCTGTGTAAAGAGAGTGAAGAAGGACGGCAGGAAGTCATCGAAGGTCTGCATAGGGGCTGTTCCAATCGCAAAGGTGATACCAGCGGCTATTATACAAGATGGAGCCATCGGCGTCAACACGCCCGCCCTAAAGATTGCCGGAAAACTCGCGACAATCTCCTTGACAAACGGCGCGGCGCATTCCCAACTGCCGCGCTCTATAGCAGAGAAGACAAAGCCCTCGGTTTGGGGAGGTTTTCGGTGTTCTCTTCAACAGCGGGCGAGAGAGTAGCAGGAGGAGGGCGTATGCTATAATGAGAGGCAATCCACTTCTCAAAAAGGAACTCTCTGCATGGAACTGACCGCTGATGATGTAAAAAAGGTCGCGCTCTTATCGCGCCTCGAACTGACCGACGCCGAGATCGAGGCACAGCGCGAACACTTGAACGGGCTTCTCGCGGAGTTCGATAAACTCCAAGAATTGGACGTGACGGGACTTGAGCCGACTTCTCACCCGTACCCAATGACTAACGTTTTGCGAAACGATGTGATTGTCCCGTCGCTGCCGCGTGACGTGGTTCTCGCCAACGCCCCGGAAAAGCGTGACGGCTGTTTTGTCGTGCCGCGTATTATGGAGGGCGGATAAACTCCCATGAATGAATTGCTTACTCTCTCCGCGCAAGACGCCGCGCACGCCGTCGTTTCCGGCACAATCTCTGCCCGTGAACTGACCGATGCCTATCTCGAACGCATCGAAGCCGTGGAACCCCGCGTCCAATCGTTCCTCACTGTTCTGGCAGATGACGCACGCCAAACTGCCAATGCTCTGGACACAAAGCGAGCCAAAGGCGAAACGCTTCCGGCACTCGCGGGCGTTCCGATTGCCCTCAAAGATAATCTCTGCACGACGGGCGTTCGCACGACTGCCGGTTCGCGCATTCTCGACAATTTCATTCCGCCGTATGACGCAACGGTTGTTACGAAGCTCAAAGCGGCGGGCGCGGTATTTGTCGGCAAAGCCAACTTAGATGAGTTCGCGATGGGATCGTCTACCGAGAATTCCGGCTATCATACGTCGCGCAACCCATGGGATTTGGAGCGGGTTCCGGGCGGAAGCAGTGGCGGATCGGCGGCGGCGGTTGCGGCGCAGGAAGCGTTGCTGGCACTTGGCTCGGATACAGGCGGTTCCATTCGTCAACCGGCTGCCCTGTGTGGTGTCGTCGGAATGAAGCCGACGTATGGGCTGGTTTCGCGGTATGGCTTGATCGCGTATGCGTCTTCGTTGGATCAAATTGGTCCTTTCGGGCGCACCGTCAAAGATTGCGCGTTTCTGCTGTCTGCGATTGCCGGACATGATCCACACGACTCAACCTCGGTTGCGATGGAGACAGGAACCGATTATTTGGGGGCGTGCGGGCGGGAGATTTCCGGGTTGAGAGTAGGAGTGCCGAAAGAGTATTTTGGGCAGGGCGTGGAACCGGAAGTCACCGCCGCCGTTCGTGCCGCGATAGACAAATATACGGAACTCGGCGCGATTGTCGAGGAATGCTCGCTGCCTACCACCGATTACGCGCTTGCCGCATACTATATTGTCGCTCCTGCCGAGTGTTCCAGCAATCTGGCGCGGTTCGATGGCGTGAAGTATGGATTGCGTACAAAAGAGTTGGCGGGGCATATCGGCTTGATGGAGAAAACCCGCGATGAGGGCTTTGGGGCGGAAGTCAAACAGCGCATTATGATCGGAACTTACGCGCTGTCGGCGGGCTATTATGATGCTTATTACAAGCGGGCGCAGCAAGTGAGAACGCTGATCCGGCGCGAATTCGATGCCGCGTTCGAGAAATATGATGTTCTGCTGACGCCGACCTCTCCGGTTCCGGCGTTCAAGATTGGCGAAAAGGCTGATCCGCTCGCAATGAAACTGTCTGATGTTTGCACGATTCCGGTAAATATGGCGGGGCTTCCGGGCTTATCGCTGCCGTGCGGTTTCTCCAACGGCTTGCCTGTCGGATTGCAGTTGATCGCCAAGCCGTTTGCGGAAGAGACCTTGTTCCGCGCCGCTTACGCTTATGAGCAAGCGACAGAATGGCATAAGCATCAGCCTGCGCTGTAAGTTTTCGTGCCGTTCCATAGGTTTGGACGGTCAGAAAGCCGGTGGCGGAGTATTGGGTTTGCGGCGTTCGTGGCGTATCGTGAGGAAATAAGCGCGACCTATCAATCTTATCAGAAGCGTGATACCGAAGATAATGTTCTTGATAGAAATTTATAATAGACCTTTTGCAAGAGTCCAGCAGAATAAATGTCTGCGTGCAGGTCTCGTTCCG
>CAZPZP010000138.1:0-8046 GCA_964591025.1 uncultured Chthonomonadaceae bacterium | reverse complement strand
CATGATCAAAAGTAGCGATTTTTGTAGTTTACTCCCACAACCCTGAACTGTTACGATTTTTCTTTGTTACTCTCAAGTTTATTCGATAGTCAAGCCGACAATCTCCCCTGAATACTTTGCGAGGAACTGAGGAAGAATGATGTCCGATCAACGCGCCTATTGCGCCCCGACCCAAGATGGCTGCCTTCGCTGCCAATCAACGCACAATGCTTCTGTCTGCTCAGACTCCGCCGCGCTTGTCATGACTTTGGAGGACAACAATGCCAGCACGACACTTTGCCAGCTTTTAGATGCAAACACAGTTGCTTATGAAATGTACGATAATCTTGTCGTTATCGCCCATGTGCGTCCACAGTTGAGCCAGATCGCCGCCGTGCTTTCTGCACAACTTTTGCCTTGCACTCTTTCATCAATCAGTGCAGCCTACGCGCCGCAGGGAGCCGACACCGCCGCCAAGCGCACTGCGGCACTGTTCCTTCTCAAGCCCCTGCCTCAACTCTTGGAAAACGCCGCGCACGGGTGGATGCGCGAAGTGCTGGACAACGACTATCTTATCAGCGTATTCCATGCGATTGTAGACATTCGAACCGGCACACCGTATGCGTATGAGGCTCTGATCCGCGCTCGTGTTCCCCATTCGCAGGAACTCATTAGCGCACCCATGATTATCAATGCGTGCGAAAAACTCAATCTACAGCACCAACTGGATCAGAAAGCGCGACGAACTGCCATCCGCTGCGCCTCCGAACTTGATCTCGGCGATGCTTATATCTTCATCAACTTTCTGCCCAATACCGTTTATGATCCCAAAGTCTGTCTGCGTACCACGATGGAAGCGGCGGAACAGTACAAAATTCCCCTCAGCCAATTGGTCTTAGAAGTGGTCGAAACCGAAGAGATCAAGGATATGGCGCGGCTCAGCCATATTCTCGATTATTACCGCGAGCGCGGCATCGGAACTGCCGTGGACGATATGGGAGCCGGATTTACCTCGATGGAGTATCTCCGCGCACTGCGCCCCGATTTTGTGAAGATGGATCGCGACGTTGTGCGCGAAGCCGAACACAATGCCCTGACACGCCACGAGTTCGAGGCGACTGTCCGTCTTGCAAAAGAGTTAAAGTGTGCTGTCATTGCCGAGGGAATAGAAACGCCCGCGCAAGCGGAAATGTGCCGCAGTATCGGCGTGGACTACCTGCAAGGCTTTCTCTTCTCCAAGCCTGCCAATCCCCCCCAGCCCATCGCCTACGATCTCAGTGCGGCACCGCTTCGTGCTGCGGCATAAGATAAGAGAAACAAAAACAAACCGAAATCGTGCCGTGTCTCTGGCTCAATCACGGGACACAGCGCGAAGGCAGGGGAGTGAAAATGTAGGGAAGGCGGCTCACTTTTTCTGGAAGCGAACCGGTCCAATCCACAGCGTATTCTTCTGTTTTGCGATCCCAAACGCCCCCGTAATATCGGTAATCGAAAACGACTTCACTTTGTCGAGATCAAGTTTGCCGTTGTCATCGGTTTTGCCCTCCGACAAGATGAAACTTGAGAGCGGCAGACTGCGCTGAATCGGTTCGCTGTCTCCCGGAACCGAGAGGGTCAAGGTGTAACTCGCCCCGTTTTTCTCCTCAAGCGTCACATTCAAGCGCGAACTCTTGGCGGCGGCGACATCAATCACAAAATGGTCGTCTGCCGATGCCTTGAGATTGTGGACAGTGCGAATCAGGAGCAGATAGCCTCCATCGCCCTGTTTGTAATCGGCACGCAGGGCGCGGGTTTTGGTCGGAGCGGCTTTGTCCACACTCATCGTCACCTCGCCGAGCGCGAACCACCGCAAATGATCCTTCTCAAACAGATCAATCGCCGCTGCATTCTTCTCAACGACAGGTGCGGGTTCCGTGCTGATCGTGAAATCGTCTATGAGCAGGGTTTGGTTTCCGATATGCAAGCCCGCATCCGAAAAGCCTCCTTCTCCTGAAGCATTCAGAACCGGAGCGAAAATTGAAAGAATATCCACAAAGCCGACATTCTCCACTTTGTCCACATCGAGTTTGTTGTTCGGGTCTTTCGGATCGTTGACATCGTCAGTCAGAAAGAAATCTTCCGGCGCGAGAACGATCTCCTGCCAGCCGTCTTTGCCGACCCACACCGGCGCAATATAGCGTCCGCCGTCCTTCTCGGTCAAGGAGACGACCAAGGGCGTCGCGGTCTCCCCCTTTGCCCAAAATCGAAGCGACTTCATCTTGGCAAGTTCCCCACCCGATGTGGCGCGGAGCAGTACGTCCATCGGCAAGCCGCCGTCTTTCGGGGCTTCGAGAGGTTTGCCCGGAATCGTATAGGTGAACTTCAACGCGCCTTTGCCGCTCTTCGCCTTGCCCGCATCGGTGGCGACGGACATTTTGGCGTGCGGTCCCATAACCATCCACCCATCGGATTTCTCCTCGAACTCATCTTTCAGTACGGGCGGTTCGGCAAGCGCACTGGAGCAGAGGGCAGACACACCGGCGGCTATCGTGCAAAGGGCTGCGAAATGGCGAGTAAGTCGGTTCATGGTTTCCTCACATCGGCGCACAGATTTGTTCAGAGTACGGCATACCAACAGGCGGAGTTTCAAGCAGAAGCCAATTCAAATGCCGGTGTGAAATGTTTCGCACAAAAATTTCTGAAGAAATTTCTGAAGAGGCAGGAATCCTTGCTTGCTCTGACGAACTTCTCTCGTGAAGAGAGAGGTCATTTCTTGTCGGTATTTGTCCATTCGATGCCTTGACGTTCGCACGCCTCCTGACACCTATAATCTCTCTGGTCTGTGTTACCCAATAGATCGCCGCAGATTTTTTCTCACTGGCTTTCGGCTTCCACTACACGCACCCAGACATCATCATATCGTCAGAGGAACAACGATTCCTCACTCTATTTCTCATTCTTATTCTGCTCCTCTTCATCGCGAGAGGAATTCCCTGTCGCGTGTCATCTTGTCACGACGATGGGAAAGGAGAACGTATGATACAGCGTCGTCTTTTGCGCCGTTTCGTGTGTCTGCTGCTGCTCGGCTTTTTGCTGGCAGTACAGCATTCCGCACGCGCCCAGACTATCGCCTACAATGGGTATATCAACAAACCCACTGGCAACTATTCCATCAATTTCAGCCTTTGGAATGTGGAAAACGGGGGCAGTTCCCTCGTCAATAGACTTTGGCAGACCACCCTTAATCCTGTCACTGTCACGCTTATTCCGAATGTGACCTATGGCAAACTGTCGGTCAGCCTCAATTTTACGACCAATCCGTTTATCAATGGCAGCAGTTATGCCGCCGCATTCGCCCAAAACCTCTGGATCGAACTCAAAGTCGGCAATGATCCGCCCCTGCCGCGCCAACGGTTCAACACTGTCATTCCCGCTCTCGACGTGGATCGGCTGATCTATGTCGCCAACGCGCTTCAACATATCGACTCCGCGAAAACCCTTGAGCGTGCTGCTCAAGCCTTCTTTGTGCGCCAAGTCTTCGCAGACAATCCCGAAGCCGATGTGCGCGTCGTCCATCGCATTCTCTCCCAATCGCAGAATCGATTCGACAGCCTCTATCGCTCCTTCCAAAAGCGTCCTGCCTATCGGTTCCGAATGCCCGCCTACGAAGCCACCGCCCATATGCTGAGCATTCTGGCATCCTCGCCCGGCGTCAATACACTCGACCCGCCCAATCTCCCGGCATCTTCCCCAACTCTCGCCATGCGACTGGCACGCGAAGCGGCAGAATTCGCGCAAAATAATGGCAACTGGCTCGCGGGCAACAACTGGGACTATCTCGAAACCAGCAATCTGCTTGGGCGCGGGCGGATCGCCGGAGAGTTCAACACCTATCAAACCAAACAGATCGAAGCGATGTACGATCTGGCACGCAGCGACGTTCGCGCCCGTGTCGCCGTTGACCTCTTCTTCGGAGCCGCATTCAGTGCCGCAACCTATTATACAGCCGCCGACATTCTCAAAACGAATCCAAACTTCCGATTGAGTTCCAACTTTGCCCCGCTCGTCACGCTGCTCCGGGACGATGGCAGCATTCGTGCCAATACGAGCGAAATCCGTGCCAAAGTCGCGGAATTCCAAGCCCGAATGGCGGCAGTATTCACTGAAAGCATTGCCCAATTTTCGGCTCTCACCGCAAATCAGACGGCGGACTATGCGGGCTATTTCGAGAACAACAATACTCAACAACAACAAGACCGCACCAACATTCTGGCGCAGCAAAACCTCAACATTCCGCGTTTACAATCGGCTCCGGCATTTGTGTATGTCGCGCCGTTCGTCATCGAACCCGACCCTGTCCATGAGGCGTATGAACAGAGCCGTGCTGTCCTCGATTGTGCTGCCGCCGCCGCAAATTTCACCGCCGATGTCATGGAGTCCACTTCCCTAACAACGGCACTCAGCAACGGCGCACCGATTGCTCGTGCCGTGGCATCCGGTTTGGAATTGGCAGGGGCAACCCTCGATGTCATGGAAGCGTTCGGCGTCTTCGGCAAATCCAACGAAGAAGTCATCATGGACGGAATCAATCAACTGAGTTCGCAGCTCAGCAGCGTTCAGCAGCAGCTCAATGGACGCCTCGACATCATTGATGCCAATATCACCAATCTCTACAACTCGATGAACGATCAGTTCGGCGATATTCGCAACCGCTTGTATGTTCTCAATGAGAGCATCAATGCGGTTGCCGACGCCGTGCGCCAAAATCAGGCGTCTCTTATCGGGATTCAATCGTCGCTGGATCGCCTCACAAGCAACATCTTCAATTTCGAGAGCCAGTCCGCCCGGCTACAAATCAAGACCAATTTGCTTTATATCACCAATCAGAGCAATGCCAATCTCGATGTAGACCTTACGACGTTCGGCACGAAATTTACCGAGTTTTATCAATATGCGATTGACCGCGCCGACGACGATATTGAGGTCGGACCTGCTCTCAATTCACGCTCTTATGCACCGATCAATGTCGAAACCGAACTCAAAAGCGGACTGCCGGAGTGGAAAACCAACTACATTCTGGAGTGGGCGCGAAGAAACTTCGTCAATCCTCCCATGAGTTCACCCTATCTTACCGTGCGATCACTCGGCGCATCCAATGTCATCGTCAATCCACAATCATGGGAGATGTCGGCGATTGGGCTATTGCGTCTTTCGACCTATTGGCCCGAACGCTACACAACCTACACCGCCAACCATTCGCCCTCAAACGGACTTGGCTTCTACGGTGTGAGAGTCAAAGGCGAGGCGATCCAAAGAATGGCGGCGGCGATCACCTTGCAGCCCACTTTTGCCGGTCTCTCTACGGAAAAAAGCCCGCTGCTTCAGAACGCGCTGGAGTACTATCGTCTTCAAGCAGAAAACCTCGGCGCGGTGATCGACACGTTGACGACGGGACAGAACACTGCAATAGCGGTTAATACCATTCGCGGGCAATATGACATGAGTGGCAATCCGGTAGCAGGAAACTACAAGGACGCGATCACCCGACTGAACGGAGCAAAATTGCTGCTCGATGGCTTTGTCGGGTTGGGCTTGTCGCGGTCTTTGGAGAGTGTGGACTTGCTGAGTTCCTTGCTCTACAGCCGCCGTCCGGGCAACCTCGATAAAACCGCACAGCGTCTGCCTGATGGCGATCTGATCAAGGCACTGTATTTCACTTGGACAACAGGAGAAAATCCCCGCACGACGTTCAGCAATATGCAGGTTAATCGGCGCGGTGACCTGAGTCGGCTGTTCACCAGTCTCCAAAACGGCATCATGACCGAAACGGGCATCCGCCCCGGAACCGGAGAACCGTTGGCGTCAGTCGAGGTAATGCTCCGCCGAATCGACGCCTTTGTTCAGCCTCGCGTCTTTGGAACAGTGCGCCCCGACATCGGTGCGTTCATTCCGGGCGAACCTGTTCAACTTACGTTCCGCTACGATTATAATTCGCTGACTGGAACCTACAGGCAGCAGTTCACCATTCCGGTCTTTCCCAGTTTATCCGGCGTATTTTCGGTCAACGTGCCGTCGAATGTCTATTCGGTCTCAATCAAAGCCGCAAAGTATCTCAATCGAGTATTTCCAGTGGATACCACGTCCACAACCGTAAATCTTGGCATGGTGACAATGCGCGTCGGCGATGTCTCCGGCGACAATCGCACCAACTTGACCGACTTGATTCTGGTGCGAAACGCGCTGGGAACCACGGTGATCAGTCCGCTCTGGAATCCTGCCGCCGATGTCAACAGCGACGGCATTGTCAATATGACGGATTTTAATTTGGTACGCTCCCGACAAGGCGAGCGAGGTGAACTATGAGATTTCATTCACAACCAAAGGAGAGTGCAATGATTCGCCTTTACAAAAAACGCGCTGTCCTCTCGGCAGCTCTGACGTGTGCCGTGTTGGGACTGCTGACAGCCGACGCCCACGCACAAACGCTGATGTTCACGCCGCAGCGAATGTCCGGTGTGGCAGGAACGACGCTGACCTTCGATATTGCCGTGTATGGCGATGTCTCTAATGCAGTCGGCTGGGGAACGGAGATTTTGCTCGGCAATAACCGGATGCTGGAGTTTGTTCCCAATTTCGGCGGCACGAACAAGCCGTTTCTCTCAACCCAATCATTCTTCGATCTTGACCTGAGCGCGGACTTCACACCCGGCGGAGCCAACCTTAACCTGTCCTTTCTCAACACGACATTGGAGATGACATTCGGGGCGAACGGCTACACCGTTTTGGGGCAGTTCCAACTGCTCCTGAAAAACGACTCGCAGACAGGGCAGACGTGGACATATCCCTCGTTTGCGGGTGTTCCTGTCAATTTTTCCGACATTGGGATTCCGCCGGATGGCTCATCTATTCAGGATTTCGACGGCAATAATATGCTGCTCGGCTTGGAGAATGCTCTTGTGACGCCGCGCCCGCCGTCGCCGGAACCGGAAGGCTGGATTGCGATGCTGGGCGGAATCGGAATGGCGTGTTTTGCGCTGCGCCGCCGCCGTTCGCGTGCCTAATTTCTCATGCAGTTATTCGACCTTTTTCAGGAGAACTCTTATGTCTCGTTTGCTCAAATCGCGTGCAGTCACCATTGCGTTACTCTTAACTTCACTGGCGTTGGGCGTGTCCGCACAAACCATTACGGCAGGTCCGACACTCTTCAATTTTCAGGGGCGGCTTGCTACACCGTCCGGCAATCCGGTTCCCAATGGAACCTATAGCGTGACGCTCAGCCTCTGGGATGCGGCGTCTGCTGGCAACAAACGCTGGGAACAGACGTTTGCCAATATCACCGTCAGCAATGGAACCTTCGGTGCATTACTCAATCTTGGAAGCGGCTTCACACCGGGCAATACTCTCGATACCGCTATCAACGGCTCAACCTATCTCGAAATCAAAATCGGGGCGGATGCGGCACTGACTCCCCGTCAGCAGTTGGTCAGTGCGCCGTATGCACTCAAGGCGAACACTGTTCCCGATGCGAGCATCACAGCGGCGAAAATCGCCAACGGCACGCTGACGGCAGACAAGTTCGCGTCGGGTGTTCTCACGGGCATCGCAGGCGGCGACCTCACCGGAAACTATCCCAGCCCGCAGCTACGCACAGGAGCCGACCTACTTTATAAAGTCTCAGGAACGATGCTGACCGCTATCGGTTCGGGATTAGTCGTGGACGCGCAACAGAACATTGCCCCCCTTGTTGGAGTAGATTATGCGTGGCAGTCGTTCACGGCATCGGCAACAGGATTGGTGCTGAGCATTGACATTTGGTGCGGTACTTCGACAGGCAACAACAGAGCCGCGACCCTGCAAATCTTCGACGGCGAAGGCGTTGACGGAACCCTGCTGCGTACTTATGCGGTCATAATTACACCCACGTCACGCTTCCAAACCTTTACCGTCAATGTGCCGGTTTCCGCCGGTCAAAAATATACATGGCAGTTGGGAACAAGTGCCAGCACGCGCTATGGTTACGCGCCCGGCAACCTTTATTCGGGCGGCAAGTCGGACTTGGGAGATACCCTCGATTATGCGTTCCGTACC